>JAZDHD010000247.1:0-6169 GCA_043806215.1 Pseudomonadota bacterium
GCCCGGGTCAGCGTCATGGCGTCCGACGGATAGGCAATCATCACTGCATTCAGCGTGCCGGGGTCTCCCGGCCCCGGGCCCAACCACGCGTCGTAATCACGGGGCCGCAGAATTACCGGCATGCGGTCGTGAAGCTCCCTCAGGGCATCGTTGGCTCCGGTGGTGAGAATGGTACAGGATTCGATCACGTTTCCCTTTACGTCCTCCCAATGTTCCCAAAGCCCCGCCATGGCAAAGGTGCTCCCGTCCGCCATGGCAATGAGATACGGCTGCTTTCTCTTACCCTCCTTGGCCCATTCGTAGAATCCGTCGGCAGGAATGATGCATCGCCGACGCTTGAACGCAGCCCAGAAAGCGGGCTTTTCCGCAACGGTTTCCGAGCGGGCGTTTATCATCCGGGAACCGACCGAGGGATCCTTGGCCCAATGCGGGATCAATCCCCACTTGAGCATGTTCAGCCGCCTCCCGGGTGAGCCGGGTTTGACTCTGATCACCGCGACCATCTGCGAAGGAGCGATATTGGAACGAGGGTCCAGCTCCGGCTCTTCAAAAAGCCCGAATCTTCGGGCCAGGTCTCTTCCCGCGGCGATCAATAGAAATCTTCCGCACATGTGGCTTCTCTCCCATGTCAAGCAATGATCTTGCGGGCTAAGGGCTCCATTTCCTAATTGCGGTCGCACATTTTCGTCTCGCTGCCGGCTCGGGTGCCGGCAAGAACAAGATCCGGGCACGGAGGCCCGGGCTACGAAGGACTGTCATGAAGCCTTAGACCTGTTTCGTGGGATCCCGCGGAACGCGGGATGCCCGTCATTTTCAAGGGCGGGCGCTGCCCGCCGTCTCCCCGGCGCAGGCCGGAGTCCAGGAAGAAGAGACTGGTTTGTCTGAAAGTCCCCTTTTGGGGAGAGACTTTCATGGTCAGTTGTGATCGCCCCGATCATGGGGGTTCGCCGGGAAGACGGTTCAGCTTGTGCGACCGTATTATGCCATAGAGCACTAAGTGCTGCGTGGTGAAATTACGGTATCGTGTTCCTGTGAAGGCCCGGTAGAGTCCCGGCGCTGCCGGGCGCATGATCAAAGAGTACCGGCACGGAGGCCGGCGCTACCAAAGCAGGGATCGTTGCCTTGAATACGTGACCGTATATGCAATAGAGCACTAAGCTTCGCCGCCCCTCATCGTCTCATGCAGGCCTATAATTCGGGTCGTGCCCCTTGACGTAATCCAGCGCAGCGCGGCCCGCCTCCGAGTAAACCTTGATCCGGTCATAGTCAATGACCACATTGTTCAGGTATTGGAGCATAAGCGTTTCCCGTCCGGAAGCTCCCGGCAGGATGCCCGAGAAGAAGAATCCGAGTCTCTCGAACTCTTCCGTCACCCGGCAAGTCAACGGGTCCGCCAGGTCGAGATCCAGTTCGACCGCATCATAACGCTGAAGCTTGAGCTTTGTCAGTTCCCGGCTCACCTGGCGGACTATGTCGTATCCGTACCGCTTCACCTCTATGACGGCATAGCCCTCGGGTGCAAACAACGCCGTCTTGGTTTCCAGAACCGAAGGGCCTTCAGGGTAATCGGACCGGCACCGGTGCGGCGGACTGAACGGTGGTGCGGCCCCAAGATTGCCGTACAGCTCGGCAATGAAACTTCTGTGGCGAGGCGGAGGATAAAGGGTCGGACAGTCCGGATTCTTGAGGTACTGATAGTCCACGGTGAAGGTCTCCCGTTGAGAGAGGCGCTCTTGGATGCCCTTGAACGAAACGGATGACGGAGCATACGCAAGCTTGATTCCGCAATTGTGAAAACCAAGCCTTTCCACAATCCTCTGAGAAAACGTGTGATTCGTGACCGCTTCGACGAACGTGCCGGTCAGTCCCCGCGATTTTCCCTCCCGGATGACAAACTCCGTCAACTTTGCCAAACATCCCTGCCCGCGATATTCCGGCTTCACCACGGCTTGACCTATTTCAGCTATTGGAGCGCGAAGATCGGATCGGAACAGCGAGCAATGGCCGGCTACGTTGCCGTCGTTTGCAAGCGCCACTGCCGATATGACGTGGCCGCTTTCGTTGAATGCGACCATACGGTCCGGGTAGTAGATTGCGGGATAGAAGTACGAGTACCCGTACGAACGATAGACGCACCGTGCAACCTCTATGGCCTCCTCAGACTTCATGAGACGCACGTGAAACTCCATCTCTTCGTCTCTTCGCGGTTTCACCGGCGAAGGAGGCTCGTAGGGTTCCAAATCACATGCCGCAACGTAGTCCTCGATCGACCGTCGCTTCAGGTATTTTGTAAGATGGAGTTCCTTGCCTTCACGGCCGAGATTGTGAAAGGACAATTCGTTCACGAGCCGTCTCATGAGTGGAATCCCGTGAACGCCGGCCGGTTTGTCCCCGACACCTCCCTCGGCGGCTCCATTGCCGAAGTCCTTGCCGGGATCCACCGGCAACCCCTTATCCTTGAGGATGATCCTCAGCCCGGTTGGAACGCGCTCGCAGGAAATGGAGAATTCCCCCTTCTCCCATGGTTCAAATGCCCGGCCAATGACCGTGCGGACTGCCTCGGAAACCGCCCGGCCGATCTCATCCAGTTCGTCCCCGTCGAAACCCATCTTCACGGAAACCTCTCGGACATAACGCTCGGCAACGGCCGTATAGGACAAATCGTTTGGGATCGTCAGGACCGAATAACCGCACCTTGTTTCCATTCTTCCGCCTCCGGGGCCCTTTTCCTATGGTACTGAATGTCCACGGATGTTCACCTGTCAACTCATGGGGGCACATCGTCCCACTGCAGAGGGAATTCCGGGTTGGGAATTCGGCCGAACGGAAGTGGACAATGCTTCATCTTACCTCTATAATAAAGAATATTCCGCACATGGAGATTACCGAGTTGGATGATTTCATAAAGAGTATCGCTCTGGAAGAACGCGTGGACCAATCCGTCCTCGAAGAGGACCTCCGCAACGGAACCGTGGCGCTGTGCAAAGCACCTCCCGGGGGCAAAGCGATGGCGGTGGGAACCAACCTTCGGGTGAAAGTCAACGCGAATATCGGCACATCGGGTGACCTCTATGACGAGGACCTGGAACTGCGCAAGTTGCACGCGGCAATTAAGGCCGGTGCCGACGCTGTGATGGACTTGTCCACGGGTGGGAACCTGAGGTCCGTCCGCCGCAAGATAGTGCGCGAATCAGGCATTCCCGTGGGGTCTGTTCCCATATACGAAGCCATTGTCAAGGCCACGAGGGTGCGCGGGGCCGGCGAGCGCATGGAACCCGCTGAAATGCTCGACGCAATCCGCCTCCACGGAGATGATGGGATAAGCTTTGTCACGGTGCACTGTGGAGTTACCCTTGAGGCACTGAGTCGCCTCGAAGAGAAACCGCGGGCCTGCGGAATCGTCAGCCGGGGGGGGAGCTTTCTGGCACGGTGGATGAGAGTCAACAAACGAGAGAATCCTCTGTACGAGCGTTTTGATGAAGTCTTGGACATCTGCAAGGAATACGGCATGGTCATCAGCCTTGGCGACGGACTCAGACCCGGCGCCATTGCAGACTCACTCGACCCCGCTCAGGTCGAGGAATTGATAACCTTGGGGCAGCTCAACAGGCGTGCACGGGCGAAAGGCGTTCAAGCCATTATCGAGGGGCCCGGTCACGTGCCGTTGGACCAGATTCCCACTCAGATGATGCTCCAGAAAAAACTCTGCGATAACGCTCCGTTTTACGTTCTCGGTCCGCTGGTCACCGACATCGCCCCGGGGCTCGATCACATAACCTCGGCCATCGGCGGTGCCGTGGCTGCAGCAGCGGGAGCCGACTTCCTCTGTTATGTCACGCCTTCCGAACATTTGGGATTGCCGGATGCTGAAGACGTCCGCATGGGCGTGCTGGCGGCAAGAACTGCGGGCCATGCCGCCGACCTTGTGAGGCGCAGGCCGGGAGCGTGGGAGTGGGACGAAAAGATGAGCCGCGCCCGCAAGGACCGGAACTGGGGGGAACAGATCCGTCTGGCGATAGATCCCGACCTGGCACGGGAGATCCGCGCGCGAACCTGCCAAGAAGACCACGAAACGTGCACCATGTGCGGAGATCTCTGCGCATACAAGGCCGACTCCGCAGTATAGTCCGCCGCCCGAAGAACCGACAGCGCCCTCTTGTAGGATGCGGTGACTCCGCACTTGGGGTCTGTCGCCAAATACCCCATCATCCCTCGGGCCTCTCGGTTTAGTGCTATGGCCGTGTGGGCCGCCGGCAATCGGGGACATGATCCGATTTTGCGAACGGCGCCATGCGGCCTCGCAAAACTCGGAATCGTGTCCCCGGATTGCCCAACTTGCAAGGTTTGTTTTGGGACAGACACTTGGTGCGGGGGAACCGTCCCGCGGGCGCGGGATTGGCACTCTTCCTTGTCGAAAATCCCCGATCTAACACTTCGACCGATCCTGTTCATCCAGAGTTATTTACAAATCTATGTAGTTGTGATATATTAGCCTAGAAACTTAAAGTAAGTTATTAGGCAAGTGGCTTATGATCTTTTTCCGCTATCGAATTCGGCTGTGGTGTGTCGTGAGTGCCGGTCTTGCGCTTCTTGTGCTCACCGGTTGCGTCGGTCTCAACCCGTCGCCGTTCAGACCGTCGCCGGGGCCGGAAAAAGCACCACAAGTCCACGACCTCGCCCAAGCATTCGACGTGGTGTGCAGGAACTATCGGTTGGGCCCGACGGACGTCATTGCCGTGCTTTTTCAGACCGAGTGGTCCGTACCGGCAGGAACATACAAACTGGATACCCTCGATAAGATACAGATCAAATTCATCCTCGATCCCGCGCTGAACGAAGACGTGATTATCCGGCCGGACGGTATGATAACGATCCAGGCCATTGGGGAAGTCCAGGCGGCCGGTTTGACTCCGGAACAACTTGCCAAACACATTGAGGAGCGGTTCACAAAGGCAAATATCTTCACCAAGAAGGATACCACGGGCGCACTCAAGAATTATCAGCTGGTTACGGTTCATGTGGTCAGCTTCTACGAAAAGGTGAGGGAGTTGGTGAAGTCCCTTACCACGCTTACCGGAGGCCAGCAGTCTTCCGTCACGGTCAACCCGGACGGTACCATAGATCTGCCGCTTATCAGCGACCGGATAGTCGCTGCAGGCCAGACGCTTGTCGATGTGGAAAAAACCGTTAACCGGTTATACAGAAACGGGCCATTGAAGAATGTGGTGGCATCGCTGGCGCTGAGGACCGCCAATTCCAGGAGGGTCTACGTGCTGGGGCAAGTCGGGTCTCCGGGAGCATACCCCATCGACCAGCCGATCACCGCGCTCCATGCGATTGCGCTTGCGGGAGGGCACTTAAGCGAGACTGCCGATCTCACCAGCGTAATCCTCATATCGAAAGACATCCACGGCAAACCGATCGGACGCAGGCTTGATCTGAAGAGAATACTCGATGTGGGCGATATGGCCTCGGCGATTCTCGTGAAACCGTATGATGTTGTTTACGTTCCGAAAACATATGTCACTGATATCAGAATATTTATGGATCAGTACATCTCTACGGTGAGCGAGGCCGTCCAGTTCGTGAATCTCCTCAGAGGGGGACGGTAAGGGCTGCGTTGCACAATTACGGTGCCGTATTCTCGAGTACGCGCGGTGGCGTCCCGGAGTCCTCAGATTCCCCCCTTTAGTAAAGGGGGGTTAGGGGCATAAGCGTTAACTTAAGGATTCCGGCTGCCAACCCGTGCTTCAACCGGCACACGAATCGAGGCATACACACCGTTTCCGGTGTTGAGATGCAGCGATCTTAATGTGCCGAAGGCACTTAGGAATTTAGCCGGGGGATTCATCCCCCGGAAGAACGGGACAAAGCGGACAGGATTTCTGTCCCGAAGGGACGGCGCACGTGGCCGCATTCACAATGGAGAGCATTCCGGCGTCCCTTCAGGACGTTATGAATGCACCCAAGTCCAAGCCGACCAACAGGCTTAAGTTAACGCCTATGGGCGGAGGCCGGGAACCAGTCTCCTTTTCCTGGACCCCGGCCTGTGCCGGGGAGACGGCGGGCAGCGCCCGCCCTTGAAGATGACGGGCAGGGACGCCCGTCCCACGAAAGCAGAATGTGTCGCCGGCTTTACGCCGCTTATAGTGTCGCTCCTTGAATACTG
>JAZDHD010000248.1:0-23160 GCA_043806215.1 Pseudomonadota bacterium
CTCGATGACGACAAGATCAGGCGTTACTTTGAATTGGGATGCGAAGTCAAAGGACTCGGCCGCGGTCATATCAACCGTCTGAAGAAACAGTACAAGCGGGTGTGATCCTCCGTTGGTCCGCGGATTTGGGCGCGCCGGGATTGGTTCCAACGTTTCAAGCCCGCCGTTTCCCCAGCGGACCGGGGTCCAGGAAAAAGAGACTGGTTCCCGGCCTACGGCGGGAAGACGCTCCCTTCTCGTTCCCAGGCTCCTGCCCTGAGCATGTCCCACATTTTCTTGCCGGCAACCGTGCGAACAGGCTGAAGATGGGCGAATCGATTTGAGTACCGACCAGCGAGTGCCCCGCAGGGGCTCACCGTGAGTAGCCACGGGTTTTAACCCGTGGAAAGGAGCAACCACCCAGTTCTCTGAACCGGCCCTGTGAAGGGGCCGACCAATGACTCAACGCATCCGTTGTCCGGTTTGTGGACCCCTTCAGGGTCCTTAACCCTCTATTATTGTTAACCGTTTCCATGGGTTGAAATCCCGCGTCCCGCGGGACTATTCACAGTATGCCCTTTCAGGGCAGAAATCCTGATGCTCTCGGCTCAGGTTGCCCTAATCTTGCCATTCTTCTGCAATCCCATGGATATCGAGCCAATATGTGACATGTGCCCGGCTGTCGGCGATCCAAGATTGGGTAATGCTCAGCCCCCATGACGGCAGACTTGGATAGCCGACCGATTCATTGTACAGTAATGGATCGGCACCACACTCGGTTGCCGATACTTCGGCAAAGGAGTGCGAATAGCATGCAGAGCGACGTCTCACAGCCCGGCGGCGCACGTGCCGCCCATGGTGCGGCCGACTGGTTCGTTTCAGCAGCGAAGACCTTTGCGACAGCCTTCTTCAAGCTTATCCGTTGGGTTGCAGCGTGGGTCTACAGGGGGGTGCGTTGGGTACTTCGCTACATCTACAACTGGTTCATGAGGCTCGATGGTACCGGCAAGATTCTTTTTATAGTGAATATCGTCCTATTGATTGCCGTGATCGTTTTGTGGCTCGATCTCGACCTGTGGTCGATCTTCTACGGAAACCAATAGGGTAGGAACCGGAGGATCGTTACCAAGTGGAGGAAACGTTTCTACCAGGAAGGTGTTTACGAATGACCGGACAGACACAGCCGCCAGTTCCGAAGGCCATACAGCCTTATTACGAAGCCGTGATTGAAATCGCAGATGCTTTTTGCAATGAGCACCTTACGGCCGAATATGCCTTCCTTGCTCGGGAACTTGCCGCGGCCCTTAGTCGTAAGAGGCCTTCTCCGTTGATGAAAGGTAAGCCCAAGATCTGGGCCTGTGCGATCCTGTACACTTTGGGGAGAGTCAACTTCCTTTTTGACAAATCGCAAACGCCGTATCTTCCGGCCGCCACGCTTTGCGAAATCTTGGGTGTAAGCTCCAGTACTGCCTCCGCAAAGGCCAAGCTGATTGAGGACGGACTGGGCATAAGGATCATGGACCCGCGTTGGTTTCTCCCCAGCAAGATCGAGCAAAACCCGATGGCGTGGATGATCAGAATTGACGGAATAGTGGTTGACGCCCGTCATGCTCCAAGGCATGTGCAAGAAGAGGCATTCCGACTGGGACTAATCCCTTACATCCCAGAGGAAGAACTGGGAGGATGAGTAAGGACATGTCAGTATGCACATGGAAGTGGAGCGAAAATGGTCAAGTCGAACCTATAATGCCGTTAGAAGCTGGCTCTTAAATACTGGAGCCTCTGAATTCTGTGAGAATATCACTGTTCTCTGTGGCTTGTCCCGATCGAGAAACGTTCTCAGGATTAACGTAGGCCATTCTCAACGCAGTTCATATTGTTGCGATCTGAGCATAGGTCCTTTTTCAACATTCGCTCGTATCACGCCTTCCTTTAGTCATATCCCCTCAAGATCATATTACATTTTAGGGTCTGGATGGTCTCTCCTGAGGGACGGACCTGATCAAGATTAAGACGAGGCGGAGGCGGAAAGCGGGTGCCCACCGGGCCGCTGCCAGGTGGAACGAATACTCGGCGGGTCGTCGTTCCGGAATTACCTGCTCACTTGACGTTTTCCCTGTCCGGGATCATGCGCGTTTGATATGATCCTGTAACGCCGATACTTTCGACACGTGGTGCGGGCACCGAAGGAGTGTGACTCATGGACTCGTTTCTCAACAAGCCTTTCGCAAAATCCTTCACAATGATCCCCGGAAGATTGTGGGGTGGTGCCTATCCGGGGGACCGGGATCCGTACGAGATGCAAAGAAAAATTGAGGGATTACTCAAGTGCAAGGTGAAGGCAATCATCAATCTCATGGAAGCTGACGAAGTAGACCATGAGGGGCTGCCATTCGTCCCGTATGAACCTTTGCTCAAAGGCAAAGGCGTCACCGTATTGCACCTTCCCATTCCAGACGTCTCGGTAAGAGACGCAGACGGCATGGATGAAATAATGTATCACCTGCACGATTGCGTCCGGCGAGTTCCCACTTTCGTTCATTGTTGGGGCGGAAGAGGACGAACAGGAACGGTCGTCGGGAGTTTCTTTATCGACGCTGGGATTCTGACGGGTGAGCAGGCGCTACATGCCGTGCATATTGCGAGAAGCCTGTCCGAAGAACCGTTCTTACATAAGCCCGCGCCCGAGACTATGCGGCAAAGAAAGACCGTCTTGGAGTGGACGACCTGGGAATCGAGGCACGGCACCCATCCGTATCCGTCTTCAGATGACGGGGCGTACGACATCAGACCCGCTACAGAAATGTGGCGAAGATTAGTGAGGGAACATGGAGAAGTATGAGCGATATGCAGGAGCCCTTTTGGGCCTAGCCGTTGGAGACGCTCTCGGGACCACCATTGAGTTCAGTCCGCCGGGGACCTTTGAACCGGTCGAGGACATGGTTGGCGGCGGTCCTTTTGGACTCAAGCCTGGACAGTGGACGGATGACACATCTTTGGCCCTGTGCCTTGCTGAGAGTCTGGTCGAAAAAGGAGAGTTCGACCCCGTAGATCAGTTGGAACGCTACGTTCGATGGTATCGCCACGGGCACCTCAGCAGCACGGGCCGGTGCTTTGACATCGGCGGCACAACATCCCATGCGCTATGGACGTTCGAGCAAACCAAAAATCCCTACTCGGGATCGACTGACACAAGATCCGCGGGAAACGGGAGTTTGATGCGATTGGCCCCTGTGCCATTGTTTTTTGCAAACGATCCCGCGTTGGGTATGGCCATGTCCGGGGAAAGCTCCAGAACTACTCATGGCAATATCCTCTGCGTTGATGCTTGCCGTTATTTTGGTGGTCTTATCATCGGAGCCGTGTCAGGGGCGAGCAAGGAAGAACTTGTCTCGGAACGGTACAGCCCCATCCCGGATTACTGGAAGCTGAATCCGCCGGCGGACGAGATCGACGAGGTGGCTGGGGGATCGTTCAGGAGAAAGGAACCGCCCGAGATAAAGGGTTCCGGCTACGTGGTGAAATCGTTGGAAGCAGCTCTGTGGGCTTTCCATAAAACCAACTCATTCGAGGAAGGCTGTCTCACCGCCGTCAACCTCGGGGACGATGCAGATACCACAGGGGCGATCTACGGTCAGATTGCCGGGGCATTTTACGGCATAAATCAAATTCCTCGAAAGTGGCTCGACATCCTTGCTCTCAAAGACACCATCGAGGCTCTCGCCCATGGTCTGTGCAAAAGAGGGAGCGTGCAATAGCCGAAGGCCGCAGATGCTTGCAATAGACCCTACAAATTCTCTTGCCTGGATTCAGTCTCGTCGCAATCAGGCTCCCTCCGCATCTACCATCCGCAGTTGGGACTGATAAAGGATAAGGTAAAGGGGTCTATGCTTGACCTATCCTCCCTGCATCAATCCTCCTGTTCCGGTCCGTTGAGAACTCGGGTTTTCCAGTAGTCCGGATCTCGGTGCAAGTGCATCACCGCTAAAATGAAGATCATGTCCTTATGCTGGGAGTAAATGACCCCATAGGGAAACCGGTGAAGTCGGGACCGTCGCATGTCATCTTCAAGAATGGGCCAGGCCGTTGGGAAACTGAGAATGCCCGCAATGGTTGAATGAACTTCGCCGGCAAAATCCAAACCGAGACCAGGATTGCGATCCTCATAGTAGTCTATGGCGGCAAGGAATTCTGCTTCAGCCTCCGGGTGAAACGCGTATTTCACTTGGCAAACCGTGCGAGAACTTTGGCGAAGACCTCATCCCCGGGAACCGGCTTCACCGTTCCGGAACGAAGTTCCTGGAGCCGTTTCCTAGCCAGATCCGCCCATTGAGCATCTATCGGAATCTCGTATGTGTTCAGGCTCCGCAACAGAGAATCCACTACGAGCGCTCTTTCTTCCACGGGAAGAGAAAGCGCCTCTTCGATCAGTTCTCTCGTCGTCATCCTTATCGTACTCCTACATTTATGATACTGTTTCCGTACGATTTCGGCAAGCCTCATCGAATTCCGCGAATTCTGGGTACACCATACGTAATTCACCACTTAGTGCGCCGTTTCCAAATTACGGTCGCACATTCCCGTAGGGACGCCCGCCCTTGAAGAGGGCGGAGGCCCCGGAGGCATGGACGATGGTAGCGACCCGGCCTCCGTGCCGGGCGTCGGTCACGGCAGCGACCCGGCGTCTCTGGTGAGTTTTCAGTAGCACCGGCCTCCGTGCCGGTAGGTTTTCGCCGGCACCGGCGCTGCCGGAAAGTCTTCAATCGAACCGGAGTATTCTCACACTTCCGTTCCGGAAGACCGGCGGGAATTCCTCGGTGTCGAGAACGGCAAAACCGGCCCGTCCATCCACAAGATCCCTGATGAAACTTCCGAACGGTTCAAAGTAGATAGGTGGGCTTGCAGCCGAATTCGGCCGAAAGTCCTCTTCTCGCACCACTAAATAGTCTATCCCGTGCTTGCGGCAGAATTTCCGGATGAGCTCGGGATCGTCCGCGTAATAGGCGCGGAAGAAATCAAACGTTTTCTCGCTCATGTCGCGCCAGTACCGCTTGTACCAGGTGTGGGACAGCTCGTAGGTGATAAAGGCCTTACGCTTTCCAAAGGTGGTCACATTGTCCATCAGTTCCGGGTGCCCGGCAATCAGGCCGTTCTTGGGGGTTGATTGCACGAAGCGGTAGAGATCCGCCGAGCCCGAATAGTCGCTCAATCCTACGCCGTGAAGCCGAACGGCTCCCACCATCACGAGCACGGATGCAATCAGGGGAAAGGCAAAACGCGTTAGACCAAACCGCTCGATGACAATCCTCAAACACACGGCCGCCGACACGCAATAGAAGATATTGAGCGAAAACTCGAGGTATCTGCTGGGGAGAAACAGCTTCATCATTATGAAACGCGCCGCGATGTACAGTACCACGGATGCGCTCAGAAGAGGAAAGAATACCCGGAAGCCGCGGAAATCGACGACCCGGGTGTTCCACGTCAGTACCCGGATTGCGGCGACCGCGGCCGTGAGAAACACGAAAGCGCCGACCTCTGTTTCCCACCCGATGGGAGCAAACCCGGGAATCCACGGACGGACGATCTCGAACAGGATGGAAGGCACCGGGACAATGCCGTACCGGCCGGCATCGGTGTATTCGACCTTTCCGGCCATGTCGGCAAGAGTGACGACTTCTCCGAATTCCGGGGAGGCGGACACAACGTACTTGAGAGCCGTCAACAGAATCCCCATTGCCGGCGGCAGGGTCTCGGCAAGGGTCCCTAGGGAGATCAACGATGCAGGGTTCAACCCGGCCCGGAATGCCGCCGCATACCTGTGAGCCGTGAAAATCACGTGAGTCGACAGACAGACAAGGAATGCATAAGGATTGAAGAGCGATTGCAGCAGGAGCATGATGCCTGCGGAAACCAGGTTCTCCTTACCGAGAAAATAGACATACCCGGCCATCAGAGGATACACGAATCCCCGGGAGAGCCCCCCGGACATCCTGTCCAGGAAAGTGCCGAAGAGGAAGAACACGCAAACCGCGAGAACCCCGGTGAGGTGGTCCTTGAACAGAGTGCCGATCCCGAACAGGAACCCCGCCGTCGCCAGGAACAGTATGCCGGCAACAACCTTCGTGAACTGCACGGGATTCATGAACTGAGAGCCAAGGGCATAAACCGCCTGAACGCCCCAAGGCACGTAGTTCCGGGCGTAACGGCTGAGGATGTCGTCCCGGTAGAGCCCGGGGTCTGTCCATGACTGCATCCAATAGATCTGCTGGCGAACATCGTCGTTGATCACGTACTGATTCGTGATCGCGTCCCAATGTGCGAAGAGATAGACTCCGGATGCGGTGACCATTACATAAAGTAGGTAAAACAAATGGTTACGGTTGGGCTCCATGGATGGGAATCTTATTACACGCGGTCACCCAATGCAATTTTCTTCTTCGCCCAAGGACGAGCGTTTTCAGCGGTCCCTTGAATTATGGACGCGAGCTCAATTGCTATTCGTCGGAGAAATGCCTATAATCGCTGTTTAGGTGGGTTGGAAGCCGTCCGGCACCCTGAAGCTCCCGCCGAAGGACAATGGATCCAACATGCAGGAATCGAGAAGAAAAGTCAAAAGCAAGGAGATCTTGGCAGATATCCGGGCCGGTATGGAGGAGCCCGAACTCATGGACAAGCACGGCCTGTCTCCCCGGCAGCTTCAGGCCTTCTTCAGAAAGTTGTCCGAGGCGGGTCTGATCGAGTACCCGCGGCCCGCCGGAGAGATCCCGGAGGATCACGCCCTGGTTCCCGTGGAAAAAGAGGCGAGGGAGGTTCCGCGGGATTCCGACGAACGAAGACGGCTGTTGCGTAGGCTCCGCGGTGAGGAGAGAGAACGGCAAGAGCACGACAAAGTTCTGAGAATTCTGGAGAGTACGTTCCACTGGCATCTGCTGGGCGTAGGCGCCGTCATGTTTTTCGTGGGCGTTGGCCTGTATGTAATGTGGCCGTACATCGAGACGCGGTGGTTGGGCGATCTGGCCCTGGATAGGACTCTCGGTCATCAGGGTTCCACTGAGCGGACCTACGAGATCTGGCATTACGTCTCGACCAAAGGCGGCCCGGTGATGGCCTTGGTCGGGGGATTGCTGGCCGCAGCCGGGATGATCAAACGATGGTTGAATAACAGACGGATAGAACGGATGGTCGTCCGTCAAAGGCAAGGGCTTGTGTTCGAGCCTGCCCGGGAAGAGCAGCGGTGAGTATTAGGCGGGACGGTCACTTCAGCGGTTTGCGCGTGGAGTGCGGGTCCGTCGTGGGGGGCGCCGGTCAATGGCGGTGACTTAAGGGGATTTGTGTGGCGCCGGCCCGACCTTCCGGGCCGATGAGCGCCGTCACTTGGGAAAAAGGTCAAGTCCGGTTCCGGAGCCGACCGGCCGGATATGTGGGGTCACTTAAGCCTTTGACATGGGCATCCGTGTCATGTAGTGTAACATCGTCGCGTTGTCACGCAAGACTCCAGTCGCTTGAGAATTTTCGGACGGGGACGCACCGTGAGGAGGCTCGAAGAAATGCCGCCTGCGAAGATAATGGTCGTGGAAGACGAAATCGTTGTTGCCATGGAACTGCAGAGTAGGCTGATTGCCTTGGGTTATACGGTCGCCGGCATGGTCTCCGGCGGCGAGGACGCCATGGATTTGGCCGAAAAGACGATGCCCGATCTGGTTCTGATGGATGTGAAGCTGGCGGGTGATGTCGATGGTGTCGAGACCGCGAGAATCCTTCGAAAACGCCACAACATTCCGGTCGTCTACGTCACCGCTCATGCGGACGACGACACGTTGCAACGCGCAAAGCACACGTACCCCCTCGGGTACATCGTGAAACCGTTCTCGGACAGCGACCTGAGAGCCGCCATCGAAGTGGCCCTCTTCAAGCACGGTGAGGATACAAAGGTCCGGAAGGATTCGGAGGTCCTGTCGGCCACCCTGGACGTCCTTGGGGGAGCGGTGATCATCGCGGACGGAGAAGGCGTTGTGACGAGCATGAGTCCCGTCGCTGAAACGCTTACCGGTTGGGACGCAGCGGACGCTTTCGGGAAGCGGTTGGCCGAAGTATACGTGTTGAGGGATGAGGAGACGGGAAAGATCGTTGAGGACCCTCTGTCCATGATGCATCTGAAATCCGAGTTTGTGCCGATTTCATCGAAATATGTGCTCATCTCGAGAAACTGCACGGCCGTCCCGGTTGTGAGTACGCTCATCGGCATCCGGGATTCCGGATCCCGAGTCACCAGCGTCATCGTGGCATTCCAGGATAGTTCCCAGATGGTGATGCCCGAGCAGTTCTGGAACAGTTTTGCCGCCAATCTGCATCTTTCCGGTATTCTGCTGAGCGCACAAGGCCATTACCAGAGAGCGGAATCGTGTTTCAACAGAGCCATGCTCATCTGGGAGAGGAATCTGGGCAAAGATCATCCAAAAGTTGCCCGGGTGCTCGAAGGGCTTGCCGAAGTCTGCCAGATGACCGGAAGAAACGATGAGGCGAAGGAACTCCAGGCAAAGGCCGCGGCAATCAGATCGGGAGTTCCCCCGGCTTCCTTGTCGTAAGCCGCCGCACGAGCGTTCCGTGATTCCCTGCCGCCCTGCACTATGCAATCCTGAATCTCAGGACAATTTTCGGAGTACACCATGACTGAACTAGACTGCTTCCCGGGGAAAACGCCGTCGATGGAAGACCCGAAAAAGCGCGGCGATGAGGCGCAGGAAACAAACGGCGTTTCCCAGGCTGAACTTCACGAAAGATTCCTGGAAATAGATCGCTTTAACCGCCTGGTCATGGCCAGAGAACGGCGGATTCTCGACCTGAAAAAGGAAGTCAACGAGTTGGCCCAAGCTGCGGGCAAACCGGCTCCTTACGGCTCATTGGACCGGATTGAAGAAGATGACGCATTGGACGATCCCGGCGCGCCCCTGGGGGGGCATAGTGAAGGGGTTCGTTCGGGGCCTGAAGAATTGCAGGTGTCGGACTTGTTGCATGTCGAGGGCTTGCAGCTTCTTCTCAACAACTTCTGCGACGCAGTGGGGGTCGCCTCGGCCATATCGGACCTCAAAGGCAACCTGCTGGCATTCGCAAACTTTCGGCGGGCTTGCACCCAATTCCATCGGGTCGGCGAAGTTTCCTCTCAACGCTGTATCGAAAGCGACACAATAGTGGGTTCCAGACTCGAGGAAGGTCGGAATTTCACCATTTATCAATGCAAGAACGGCATGACGGACGCGGCTTCGCCGCTGATCATTGACGGGAAGCACCTGGCCAACATTCTCATCGGCCAATTCCACCTGCAGGAACCGGATCTCGACTTCTTCCGCCGCCAGGCCCGGGACCACGGTTACGATGAAGAGGATTACTTGGACGCCATCCGGGAAGTGCCGATCATGCCCGAGGCAAAACTGCCCGCCATCCTCGGTTTCTTGTCAGGGTTCGCCGAGATGGTGGGTTCCCTCCTGTTGGACCGGATTCGAGCCGTGCAGACGGCCGAGGCCCTAAGAAAGAGGGCCGAGGAACTGAGCCGCAGCCGGGCCGCAGCTTTGAGCCTGGCCGAGGATGCAGAAGCGGCCCGCAGCGAAATTGCGCAATATAGGGATCAGCTGGAGCAGTTGGTCAAGGACCGCACGGAAGAGCTTCGAGTTTCGGAAGAACGCACCCGGCTGCTCCTTGAATCCGTAGGCGAGGGCATCATCGGCGTGAGCGTTGACGGCAAGATGACGTTTGTCAATGCTGCGGCTTGTCGGATGCTCGGATACTCGCCGGATGAATTCGACGGCAAGGACCTCCACAGTCTCATTCACTATGCTCATGAGGATGGTTCTCCATATCCGCGGGAAGACTGTCCCATGCACAAATCCATTTCACGTGAAAAGGCCTGCCGTATCGACACTGAAGTGCTGTGGCGGAAGGACGGCACGAGTTTACCCGTAGCTTATTCCAGTAATCCCGTCCATAAGGACGGTTGTCTCGTGGGGTCTGTGATCACTTTCAGCGATATTACCGACCGCCGCCGGGCCGAACAAGCGCTTGCCGAGAGTGAACGCAGGACACGCACCATTCTGGAGACCGCCATCGAGGGTGTCTGGATGGTTGACAACAATGCCGTCACCAGGCTTATCAATCCGGCCCTGTGCGGGATCCTGGGCAGGCCGCAGCAAGAGATAATGGGCCGTCCGATCTTTGATTTCGTTGATGAGGAGAACCGCCTGATCTTTCTGAACGAGCTCGAAAAAAGAAGGAACGGACAATCGGGCGCCTATGAGATCTCTCTGAAAAGGTCCGACGGAGTGAACGTACCCTGTCTGTTCAACGCCACCCCCTTCTTCGACGAAAAAGGCCGTAAGAAAGGCTCGTTCGCACTTGTCACCGACATAACGGCCCGCAAGCTCGCCGATGAGGAGGTGCGCCGCGCCAAGGAGACGGCCGAGGAGGCCACCCGGATGAAGAGCGATTTTCTGGCCAACATGAGTCACGAGATCAGGACACCGATGAATGCCGTGATCGGCATGGCCCACCTCGCCCTTCAGACTGAGCTGACACCGAAGCAGGCGGACTACGTGCGAAAGATCCAGCGCGCGGCCCATTCTCTCCTGGGACTCATCAACGACATCCTTGATTTCTCCAAGATCGAGGCCGGGAAAATGCAGATGGAATCCGTGGACTTCAGTCTGGATGAAGTTCTGGACAATGTCTCCACGGTGGTGGGAGTCAAAGTCCATGAAAAAGAGCTGGAGTTCCTGATGGACGTATCTCAGGATGTGCCGCCGGCCCTGGTGGGCGACCCGTTGAGGCTTGGGCAAGTCCTCATCAACCTCTGCAACAATGCGGTGAAATTCACGGAAGAGGGTGAGATGGTCATTTCAACCAGGATCGAGGAAAGAGATGAGCAGTCCGTCACGCTCCGGTTCTCTGTTCGAGACACCGGAGTCGGCCTCACCGAAGAGCAGAAAGGGAAACTCTTTCAGGCCTTTAGCCAGGCGGATACGTCCACTACGAGAAAGTACGGCGGGACGGGTCTCGGGCTGACGATTTCCAGGCGCCTTGTGAACATGATGGGAGGAGAAATCTGGGTTGAAAGCGAGCCCGACAAAGGGAGTGAGTTCATATTCACTGCAAAGTTCGGTCTGGCGGGGAAGGTTCCAAGGAAGCGCCTGGAGCCTTCAGTGGACCTGCGGGGGTTGCGAGTTCTCGTGGTGGATGACAACTCGTCGTCCAGGGAGATTCTGCAAACTCTGCTGGAAAGCATGAGTTTTGAAGTGACCGTCGCGGCATCCGCCGAAGAGGGAATCGCGGAGTTGGAGAATGAAGCCGGGCCCCGGCCCTACAGGCTGATCGTGATGGACTGGAAGATGCCGGGTATGGACGGGCTCAAGGCCGCTGAAGTCATCAAGAAGCATCCCGGGTTGCCGCAGAAGCCCAAGATTGTCATTGCGACGGCCTATGGACGGGAAGAGGTGATGAAAAGATCCGAGAAGGTGGGGGTGGACGGATTTCTGCTGAAGCCCGTTGGTCAGTCCGTACTTTTTGATGTGATCATGGCGGCTTTCGGAAAGGAAGCCCCGGACGGCACGGCTGTGGCACAGGTGAAGGGCGGTGATGGGGAAGATCTGCGGAAGATCCGCGGGGCCAGGGTGTTGCTTGCGGAGGACAACGAGATCAACCAGCAGGTGGCCAAAGAAATCCTGGAGCAGGCGGGACTGGTCGTAAGCATTGCCGACAACGGGAAAGAGGCCGTGGATATGGTTAAGGCGGGGGATTTCGAGTTGGTGCTCATGGACATACAAATGCCGGTGATGGGAGGATTCGAGGCGACCAAGGAGATTCGCAAGGATGCGGGTTTTGCCGACTTGCCCATAATTGCCATGACTGCTCACGCCATGGCCGGCGACCGTGAGAAAAGCCTTGAGTCGGGCATGAACGATCATGTTACCAAACCCGTTGATCCGGATCAGCTCTTATCCGCACTGGTAAGATGGATCAAGCCCGGTGATCGGGAAACGGCCGAAGGAGCGTGCGGTGCATTGACCGAAAAGTCGGAGGCGGAAGATCTTTTCCTGTGCGATTTGCCCGGGATTTCCGTATCCTCGGGTCTAGGCCGGGTCGGGGACAACAAGACGCTCTACGCGAAGCTCCTGTGCAAATTCAAGGACGGCCAGGAAACGGCTGCGGATCGGATCGGGGAGGTTCTTGAGTCCGGAGATGCGGAAACTGCCGCCCGGATCGCTCATACGGTAAAGGGGGTTTCGGGAAACCTGGGCGCCGAGAGTCTTTATCGCGCCGCAGCGGACCTTGAAAAGGCGATCAAGGAAGGCAAAGAAAGTCTGGATCAGACCATGGCAGAGTTCGCCTCTCAGTTGAAGGTTGTCATGGACGGAATACGCGCTTTCGAGGCAAGTCCGGCTCTTCAGCGAGGGCCCGAGAAGCCTGCGGAGGACATGCAGGTCGACAAGGAGGCGGTGAAACCTCTACTCCGGGAAATGGCTCAACTTCTGGAGAGCGATTTGACGGAGGCCATGAACCGCCTCGAAGCCTTGAAGGCACACTTGTCTCACTCATCGGTTTGTGAGGAGTTCCGCCGACTGGAAAAGCACGTCGAAGGTTTTGATACCGACAGTGCTTTGAAGAGCGTGGAAGCCATCGCGGGAAAACTGAACTTGGACGTGTAGAAAAAGGAGAAGATGTGGAGACCGCGAAGAAACCCAAGATTCTCATCGTGGATGACACCCCGGAAAATATCCAGATCCTAATGGCGACGCTGAAGGATCAATACACCATCGTGGCTGCAATCAACGGAGAGAAGGCCCTCAAAATGGCCGCAGCCGAACCGCGGCCGGATCTCCTTCTCTTGGATATCATGATGCCCGGCATGGATGGGTTCGAAGTGTGTATTCGACTAAAGTCCGATCCGGCAACCCGCGACATCCCGGTCATTTTTCTTTCGGCCCTCGACGATACGGCGAACAAGGTGAAAGGGTTCGCCGCGGGGGCCGTGGACTACATCTCAAAGCCCTTTCAACCGGAAGAAGTCCATGTGAGGGTCAACACCCATCTGACCATGAACCTTTTGAAACGGAGTCTGGCGGACAAGAACGAGGAACTCCGGACGTACAGCGAACACCTGGAACAAAGAGTGAGAGAACGGACCGCAGAACTGGCTTCGCTGAATCGGGTCTACGAGCGTTTCGTCCCCAGGGAGTTCATCGAGTTGCTGCAGAAGGAGAGCATTCTCGAAACCCGCTTGGGCGATCAGGTGAGCCGAAAGATGACCGTGATGTTTGCCGATATCCGGGGATGGACCACCTTGCTGGAAAAGATGACCCCCACGGAGGCTTTCAGTTTCATCAATGCCTATCTGAGAAGGGTAAGCCCCGTGATCAAGACCTGTAATGGGTTCATAGATCAGTTCTACGGCGACGGCGTGATGGCGTTATTCCCCGGAACGCCGGATGATGCGGTAAGAGCGGCCGTCGCAATGCAGGCGGCTGTGGCCGACTACAACCGGGAGCGGGAGAGCGGAGGCTTTGACCCCATCGGAATCGGCATCGGTCTCCATTTTGCGGATCTTATGCTCGGCATCATCGGGAGCGAAGATCGGATGCAAGGAGCCGTGGTGGCCGATGCCGTCAACCTTGCAGCGCGCATCGAGGGATTGAATAAAATGTACGGTTCCTACGTCAGCCTCAGTAATGAGACCCTGTCCGCAATGGGAGAACCGGACCGGTACAGGCACCGGTTTATCGACAAAGTGCGGGTCAAGGGAAGAGAGGATGCCGTCACTGTTTACGAGGTGTTCGAGGGAGATCCTGAAGGAGTTGCCGGGCTGAAAGAGCAAACGAAATCCGAATTTGAAAGCGGCCTTCAACTCTACTACGGCAAGAGGTTTTCCGAAGCGAGCGTGCATTTCAGTCAGGTTCTGGAGCATCATCCGACAGACCTGGCTGCACGGATCTATCTGAAACGCTGCGCCAACTACATGGTTCAAGGCGTCCCGCCGGATTGGACCGGGGTGGAGACGCTTCTCGAGAAATAGGAGAACAGACGGCGTACGGTCTTGACCGCCTCACCGCAAGATTCTCCATTCGCCCGATTTGCTGAGCAGGAGCAGTTGGACCAATCTCTTCAGGGCTTCGAGATCGCTCCCGGAAATATACCGTATGTCGTATCCGGCAACCATATAATCGAAACTCGTCCGTTTGGTCTCGGTCCACATGCACTGAGCTATGAGCAACAGGGGATCGAACCCGACAAACATGTCAACGGCAAGCTGAAACGTTTTCACCAGGCCGACCTGCGAGGGAATCCCCGCAACCCGGAAGCCGGTTTCCGAAATGTCGCGCACAAGCCCTTCACTGGCCGATTCAACGCAGTAGATGGGCAACGGAATGCTGATATCGACTCTCGGCCTGCGTTCTTCCTGAGCGTCGTCAAAGGATTTCCTGTACAGAGGAGACCTTTCGTAGAGCTCGGAATGCGAAACGGCCTTGGCCGCTACCAGCTTCCGGAAGATCTTCCCCAGTTCTTTCGGGGAGATCCGATACTTGGCCATGATCTGGGCATCCGTCATCTCCGAGCGGATGTCTCTGACACAAGCACTTGCACTGATGGTTCTTGAAGAGTTCAACTATGGGAATCCTCGGGTTAAGTGGTCGATTTCACGAATCCGAATACGGATCGGCACTGTCGTGCCCGTCCCCAATTGGGAAGTAAGAGCGGAGATGGAAGTTCTCCTTTCCGGAACCCGGCTCGGCAAAGACACGAAGATGGGCGACCGGACTCATGAGATGCAACACCGACCGACCCGTGCCGTGAAGATAAACGGATTCACCGGTATGCACACATGGAAAGACGCCGGACAGGGACAACGTCCATCATCACGGATTGTAGCACAAGGGATCGCCTATTTGTTCAGCTGCTCCATCTTCGCGCCGCACGACGGGCAAACCGCAAACCTTGTGTAGTGGATCTCATGACATGCGTTGCACCTGAAGGTGGGAAAGTAAACCGTCTTGGCAAGGGATCTTCTTTCGGCAAGCTCCTCGGGGGTCAGCAGGCCGGTCGAGACCAGTCTGCCCATGAGCTGGATAATCCCCTTGGACGAGAGACCATACTTTGCCATCAGGCCGTCGTCATCCATGCCCGAACGGATATCGGCCATGATTTCCCGGCCGTTGATACTCTTCTTAGCCATCCCTTCTTCCTCGGTTGCCGGCCGGACAGTGATCACCGGAACGATTGAACCGTGCCGTACACACGGTGTTTCCGAACCCACCGCCTCTGATGCTCGATGAATGATTTCACCTCGGCGGGAGATCGGGAGCTTAACCGGTCCAACGCGTCGGACGCTGTTCTCTCCATTCCGGGATTGCTGATCATAACCGCGGCCCCGACGGTTCCGGCCAGGGACGGGTCCGCAGGAGCCCCCTTCTCGGCCAGAATCGACAGGGTATTGATGCCCCATGTCCGGAAGAAACCGCCTTCCGTTCCCTCCGCGGCCGTGATTGCCGCCTTTAATGAATTATAATCAACAAGATCGTCGAGACAATTCAAGGCGGTTTGAAGGAGATCTATGCGGCGCGACGCCAATCCGGCCAGATTCCGGGCGGCTTCCTTCTCGACGGACGCGGTGGATGGAAGGACCCGGGCCAACTCCTCGGCGCCAAGCTTCTCAAAGGTGAAACCCCACAGATAGTACTGATATCCGCCGGATTCTTCGACAAACCGCCTGCCCAGTGCAATGATGTTCCTATAGACCCGCGCCGCCTTAGTTCTGCTTCCTCGCCCTTCCAGCGACTTGCCGTAGCTTATCGCGGCCCGGACATAATCTCGGAACATATCCCACGGCACGGGGCGACGCCTATCTGCCGGGTCCGTCTTAAAGTCTCCATGGTAGAGTTCCCGGAGCCCTGCCGGCCGGCGAGCCGCCGCCCGGAGGAGCACCTGAACTCCGTAGGCCGTTTGATCAACGCCCTTGGCATCCCTTTCCTTCGGGTGGATTTTTTCCAGCTCTTTGAACTCGGATACGGCGGGTCCATTGGCGGGGCGGCCGATGAGAGAATCTTCCTCCGGGCCTCCCAATCCGATCTTTTCCAGGACGGCAACCGCGGTGTTGAACCTCAGAGCGAGTTCTTCCTGTTTAGGCGTGGGGAACGCGGCCCCGGATTTGACCAGGTACTCTATGGACATGGGGCGTTCCAGCCACCATTTGCCGTCATCCAGAATCCACAGAAGAACCATCTTCAGTGAACTGGGACCCTGGAATTCAGGTGCAAGGGGAGGTCCCTGAAAGATGAACGTGGAAGAAATCCGTTCGGTTGACCCGTCCTCGGATTTGAAACGCTCGTCAATCTTCATGTCGTGCAGGGTAAGCCGTCGGCTATGGCACCGTTTGAGAAACCGCTCCACATCTTCGGTGCGGATCTCTTTGCCGGCGCGTATTTCCGGAGAAATGATCTGCGTGAGCCCGGCCGCGTCCTGGGCCGTGAAGAGTTGTGCAAACTTCCGGAGAGCCTCTTCCGGATTCTGCCCGGTCGACCAGATGAAGGACGAAAGCCCGATGAGGCCCGCAATGGCGATGCACGGGTGGAGTCGAAGTATGTTGGTGGTTGGGATCATCATAGAGCCGGTCCGCTCCGGCGGTCTTCTTCAAACGTGCACTGTGTATACCGTTCCGGACATGAGATCAAGATTATTATGCTCATGAGGAGCCGGATTCATCAACGCGGTCATGGATTCGTTCCCGTTTCCGGGGGGCCGCGGCGGTCATGTCCCCGCATCATTTCTTTCGGCCGCCCGGGAGCCGGGGGGCAACGCCCCGGCCAAAGCAGGTGCCGGCCCGCCGGTGCCTCTCAGGTGAGTGACGTCTATCTCTTCGGGTGGAACACCTCAAATTGCACCCTCCTTTTCCAATATCTTTATCAGGGGCACGGTGATTCGCCTCTTCATTTCCAGAGAAGCGCGGTCCAGCACGTCGAGGATATCGCCCAATTCTTTGATATTTCGTGATTTCCTGCTGATCAGGTAGTGTATGACCTCCCGGGGGACGCGCACGTTCCTGTCTCTGGCCAATTTGTCCACAATCACCATCCGGACCGCGTCTTCCGGAGGGTCCAGTCGAAAAACCAATCCCGACTTGATGCGGGACTGTAGGTGGGGGTTGTCCGGGAAGGTTTTCTCGAGGGGGGTTCTCGACGACATGAGCAGAGGAGCGCCGGAACGAGTCAACTTATTGGAAAGATTCCACAAGTGTAACGCATAGTCTCCATGGATAAGATGCACGTCGTCGATCACCGCGGCGAAAACCGACCGGTTCTCCACGGTGTCTTCGGTGAGAAACCTCTCCAAATCGGGAAACGTGGGGGGCCGGCCGACGGGTTCGATCACAAGTACGGCCGAGTTGGTCTCACGGGCTTGATTGTTCAGGATATCGGTGATCGCTCTGAGGATATGCGTTTTGCCCGTTCCATGAGAACCGTAGAGGAAGAGCGACGGCGCAGGACGTTGCGGTGAGCCGTAGACGGACCGTATCGTCAAGAGCGCCTCTTGGATCCCGGCGTGCGCCGCCAGGTTCTCGAAGGTGAACCGTGGGGGGGTGGAAAGAGGAAGCACAAGTTGCGTCATGAGTCCTATATTACCCTGAAAGTGCGCCCCAATGTAAGAGTCTGCGGCAGGTCCCGGAGGTGCCGGAGGGGTCCCGTGCAGGACGGCCGCCCTATCCACCCTATCAACGCAAACCGGCCGCCGCAAGTCCGTTGGTTCCGAAGTGGGATCCCTTGTCCGTTCCATGGCAAATCTTTGCTCCGTCCTCCCACCATTGTGAAATTGCATTTGAAGCGCGGCCCGGATTGCACAAAAGACTTGACAGACCGGCATCCGTTGATTAATAAAACTGTGAGCCACTAACGAGAACTCCCTGCCAGGAGCATTCATTCCCACCGAGGAATATCACTGTTAGGTTCGGGGCCGTAAGGAAGTGAAGCGACTCGTCTAGATCAATTGACCCGTCCTTGGTAAGAACTTCGAAGATAACCCCAGAGATCTCAAAACCCTTATCGGACAATAATCAAATGTAGGAGACCTCATGGATGTAGCACAATTGAAGGAAAAGAAGGTTAGCGAACTCCTGTCCATTGCCAATTCCCTCGATGTCGAAGGGGCCAGCAGTATGCGCAAGCAGGAGCTGATCTTCGCCATACTTCAGGCCCACCAGGCTACCGAGAAAGAGGCCCCTATAAGAGGTGAGGGCGTCCTGGAGACCCTCCCCGACGGCTTCGGTTTTCTCAGGGCCCCCGATTACAACTATCTGCCGGGTCCCGACGACATTTACGTTTCTCCCAGTCAAATCCGCCGCTTCAGCATGCGGACCGGCGATACGATCTCGGGGTACATCAGGCCGCCGAAAGACACGGAGCGGTACTTCGCGTTGCTCAAGGTCGAGTCCATTAACAGTGAAGACCCGGACGCGACGCGGGACAAGATTCTCTTCGACAACCTGACGCCCCTGTACCCGGATGAAAAGCTGTCGTTGGAGATTCATTCTACTCAGTACTCGATGAGGATCATGGATCTGCTCACACCCATCGGCATGGGGCAGCGTGCACTCATCGTTTCACCCCCAAAGGCCGGGAAGACCGTATTGCTCCAGCAAATTGCCAACAGCATCACCATTAACAGCCCGGACGTCTATTTGATTGTGCTCCTCATCGACGAGCGCCCCGAAGAAGTTACCGATATGCAGCGGTCGGTCCGGGGAGAGGTGATTTCCTCCACCTTCGACGAACCAGCGCAAAGGCATGTCCAGGTAGCGGACATGGTGATCGAAAAGGCCAAGCGTCTGGTAGAGCATAAACGGGACGTGGTAATCCTTCTGGACAGCATTACGCGTCTGGCACGCGCCCACAATACCGTCGTCCCCCCAAGCGGAAAGATTCTTTCCGGCGGCGTGGACTCCAATGCACTTCACCGTCCCAAACGGTTCTTCGGCGCGGCACGCAACATCGAGGAGGGCGGAAGCCTCACGATTATTGCGACGGCCCTCGTCGACACCGGGAGCAAGATGGACGAGGTCATTTACGAAGAGTTCAAGGGAACCGGCAACATGGAGATCCATCTTGACAGGCGTCTGCTTGAACGCAGGATCTTCCCCTGTATTGATATCAACCGTTCCGGAACGAGAAAAGAAGAGCTGTTGCTGAGCCAACAAGATCTCCAGAGAATCTGGCTGCTGAGAAAGCTGCTTGCCGACATGAACTCGGTGGACGCGATGGAATTCCTTCTGGACAAGATTATGCAAACGGATTCCAACCGGGAGTTCTTGGAAATCATGAACAGATAGACCTCGACGTCGAGTCGAGGCCGGGTTCAACCGGACGAGGAAACGTCCTTCCTCCTGGGATGACTGAAAGGTCATGGGGGGGGAAGGACTTTTGTGTTCTCTTATCGGAGATCCCATGCTAATATGGTTAATTTAAGGCGACCGACGGAGGAAAGGGAATGAAAAAGGATATTCACCCGAAATTCCAGGAATCAGTATTCAGATGCGCGTGCGGCGCAGAGATCCATACACGATCGACACAGCCGGAATACAAGCTTGAGATTTGCTCGTCATGCCACCCCTTCTTTACGGGCAAGCAGAAACTCATTGACAGCGCCGGTAGAGTCGAACGCTTCATGAAGAAATACGGCGACAAGCCTGTGGCAACGGGGAAGAAGCCGATCAAGACCTCCAAGAGAGCTCAGGCGGCTGCCAAGCCCGTCAAGGCTGCCAAGCCGAGGGCCAAAAAGGAGAAAGCTCCGGCTCCCAAGTAACGCCCGCTTCGATTGGCGGCCTCTAAGGATGGCCCGCCGCCCGGAATTGAGAGCCGGAGTAATCGTACAGATCGAATCACCGGGTGAAGGGGCCGGGTAACCGGAAAGAATAGTATGGTAATCAGCAATAATTCGCCTGGAAACAATCAGCGGATAAAGGTGGGCGGTCAAGCGGTCATCGAAGGCATTATGATGAGAGCGCCGAAGACTTTCACCGTGGTGGTGCGCAAGCCCGGCGGCGAATTGTCCGTTCGTGAAGACCGCTGGTATTCGCCCATGGAAAAATGGCCGTTTCTCAAGAAGCCTCTGCTCAGGGGGTGCATCGTACTCTACGAAGCGCTCTACAACGGAATTCAGGCCTTGACATATTCGGCTCAGGAAGCCCTGGACGAGGAAGAAGAGAAGCTGAGCCCCTGGCATCTCGGGCTTACCATAGCCTTGGCCCTGGGCGGCGCGGTGCTCCTGTTTGTGGTCATCCCCCATTTGGCGACATTGGGGATGGGTGCCCTGTTGGGGACAGATCTCGGGGTCAGGAGCGTCTGGTTCCATGTGATCGACGGCATCATAAAGGTGAGCATATTCGTCGGGTACATTCTCGTCATTTCCCTGATCGGGGAAATCCGCCGCGTATTTCAGTACCACGGCGCGGAACACAAATCCATACACGCCTACGAGAGAGGCGAAGAGTTGACCGTGGAGAATGCCCGCAAGTACTCCACCCTGCATGCCAGATGCGGGACCGCGTTTCTCCTGCTGGTACTGGTGCTGAGCATCTTTCTCTTCACCGCGGTCTTCCCGCTTTTGCCCAAGGATCTGTTCGGCAACAAAATCATTACCAATATCTTCTTCATTCTCGTGAAGATCGCTCTTATGGTTCCCATTGCGGGATGTTCGTACGAGATTATCCGCATGGGGGACAAATTCAACAATCCGGTGCTGAATCTCATACTCCTGCCCGGGCTGTGGCTTCAAAAGCTTACTACTCGAGAACCCAGCGACGATCAGCTGGAGGTTGCCCTTGTCGCACTGAGAAAGACTCTGGAAAAAGAGGAGATGTGGGCGGAGAATGAATCCTCGGCCTGACGACCATGCAGGTACTCGACAAACTGGAAGAACTGAATAGGCGTTACGAGGAACTCAACGAAGAGTTGTCTCGCCCCGAGGTGGTTTCCGATCCGGCACGGCTGAAGAAGGCTGCCAAGGAACAGTCCGGTCTGGACGATATTATTAGGGCGTATCGGGTCCTTACGGACGTCATCACCGAAATGGACGACCTCGGTCAAATCGTCGAGGACGGCGAAGACCCCGAACTCGTCGCAATGGCGCGTGAAGATCTCCGGGGACTCGAGGAACGCCGAGCCGGTCTCGAAGGGGAACTCAACCTTCTGCTTCTCCCCAGGGACCCCAACGATTCAAGGAATACCTTCCTGGAAATACGTGCGGGAACGGGCGGTGAAGAAGCGGCTCTTTTTGCGGCCGATTTGTTCCGGGCCTACTGCCGGTATGCCGAACCCAGGGGATGGCGGGTGGAATTGATGTCGTCCTCGGAGAGTGCAACCGGAGGCCTCAAGGAAGTTATTGCCTTGGTGCATGGAGATGGGGCCTATTCACGGTTGAAGTACGAACGCGGCGTCCACCGGGTTCAACGCGTTCCCACCACGGAATCGCAGGGACGCATCCATACCTCCGCGGTTACGGTTGCCGTTCTGCCGGAAGCGGATGACGTGGAGGTCACCATCGATCCCAAGGACTTGAAGATCGACGTGTACCGGTCGTCGGGCCCGGGCGGTCAGAGCGTCAACACCACCGACTCCGCAGTGAGGGTCACGCACCTGCCGACCAACCTGGTGGTGACTTGCCAGGACGAGAAATCCCAGCACAAGAATAAGGCCAAGGCACTGAAAATACTAAAGGCCCGGCTGCTCGACATGATGGAAGAGGAACGGAATTCCGAGATCAGCAAGGAACGGAAAAGCCAGGTGGGTTCCGGCGACAGGTCGGAGCGCATCAGGACATACAATTTCCCTCAGAACCGGGTCACGGATCACCGGATCGGCCTTACGCTCTATCGATTGGAAGATGTCTTGTCCGGGAGACTCGACGAGGTCATAGACCCTTTGGCCATTCATTTTCAGACCGAAGCGATCAGAGCGTCCTATACCAACTGATTTCCTTTGGCCGGAGCCGCCCGCACGGAAAATCTTCTTCGCCCGCTTCCACATTCGCGCACAGGCCCCTCAGAATTCATCCACAGAGAAGACAGAGATCTCCGGCACGCAGCGAGGTTGACCCCGGAGCGGATTTAGGGCATTCTAAACCGTTCGCGGGCGGGGTGTGCGGCCGATTTCATCCTGAGCAGGGTTGCCGCCTTCAGGCGGCCCCACGAGTATCGTTCCGGAAAGGAGACTGTGCGTTGCGAGTCTTATCTGGCATCCAACCCAGTGGATCACTGCACATCGGCAACTACCTGGGTATGATGAAGCCGATGATTTCGTACATGGAGACATCGGAACTTTTCGTATTCATAGTGAATCTTCATGCACTGACCAGCGTGACCGACAGCAGGAAACTTGCCGTCGGCACCTTGGAAGCGGCAGCCGACTTCATGGCCTTGGGGTTGGACCCCGAGCGGTGCATCTTCTGGGTGCAGTCGGATGTCCGGGAGGTGGTGGAGCTTTCATGGATTCTCACATGCGTCACCCCCATGGGCCTCCTGGAGCGGTGCCATTCCTACAAGGACAAGATTGCCAAGGGGATTTCCCCTAATCACGGTCTGTTCGCGTACCCCGTGCTGATGGCCGCGGATATTCTCCTCTACCAGGCCAATCTGGTGCCCGTGGGCAAGGATCAACAGCAGCACATCGAGGTCACCCGGGACATCGCTTTGAAATTCAACCACATTTTTGGGGAAACCTTCGTCATACCCGAGGGCGAAATCAGTGACGACGTTGCAACCGTGCCGGGCGTTGACGGTCAGAAGATGTCGAAATCGTATGACAATACCATTGAGATCTTTCTCGACGAAAAAGCCCTGAAAAAGAAGGTTATGAATATCAAGACGGATTCCACCCCCGTGGAACAACCCAAGGATCCTCAAACGTGTAATCTGTTCCAGATTTATCGGCATTTCGCCCCCAAGGACCGTGTCGCCGAAGTCTTGAGCCTCTACGAAGAAGGCGGCGCGGCCTATGGCACGATAAAGAAGGAACTGGTCGGGATACTGTGGGATTACTTCAGCGATCACAGACAAGAGCGTGAACGGCTCCTCAAGGACCCGGGATACCTGAAGAACGTGTTGGCAAAAGGCGCGGAAAAGGCGAGGGCCATTGCCGTCAAGACCATGGAAGA
>JAZDHD010000249.1:0-3880 GCA_043806215.1 Pseudomonadota bacterium
TCGCCCAACCCGAAGATTGCCGCCAGCAGGAGCAACATGCTGAAGCTGCTGAACCACGGGATCAAAGCGAAAGGAATTGCACAGACAAACATCCCCCAGAAGAGGAGACTCTGGCGTCCATGCCGGTCCGAGAATCTTCCCATGAGCGGCTTGGTCAAGACTGTTACCGCCATCTGCACACCCCAGAGCAGTCCCGCCTGGAAGGCACTGAACCCGCACACCATGACCGCATAGATGGGGAGAAACGCTTCCAACGCTCCCACCGAGAGGTTCTGGATTCCCTCCATGTTGCTGGTCAGCAAGACCCGCCTGTCCATGAGGATCTCCTTCACGCCACAGCGGAACTTCGTCCATAGGGCGGATAGGGTCCGACCACCTTCATTGTCGGGAGTATCCCAACGCCCTTTCATGACCCAAAGGGCAATGAGCAGAGAACCCATGCCCATCGCCGCCACCACTCCGTAGATGATGTGGAAATCCCGAAGGGCAGGCTCCTGAGCTCCGGGAAGCCATGACAAGAGAAATCCGCCGAGCGGCGCCCCGACGAGTGTTCCCATGATGGTCACGGAGGAAAACCAGGAAAGCATCTCCCCTCGCTTGTCGCCTGCCACGCTCACCACGACGGCCATCACCACCGGGCCGTAGATTGCTGTTGCGAATCCATGAAAGAACCGGACCACCACCAGTGCCTCGTAGGACGAAACGAACAGGTACGCAAAGGGAACGAGAGCGAACACGGCCAGCCCCATGAAGAGAGTGCGGGTCCGGCCGATTACATCCGACAGAACGCCCGCAGGCATCTTGAAGAAGATCCCTGTCACGGTGGAGATGGCCACCGCAAAGCCCACGGCTTCCGGCCCGGCACCCAAGGATGCGGCGAATAGAGCCAAAACCGGAGTTCGTGCCAGACCATACGACGCACGTGCGAGAAATCCGACCGCACACAGCCCGTTGAAGGTAGCAAGAAAGCCTTGGGCGTTCGATGCACCGTTGACCGACGGTTCCAGCGCTTTTGAATCAGATCCATTCATTACAGTTCTCCGTCTTGCGTCACGCCTTACCCTTCATGAGACCTTGTATTTCCTCGTGGTATTCCAGGTGCTCGGCAAGAGGCTTGTCTCCCCTGTTCAACGCCGGATACGCTTTGTCGATCCATTCGTGCAATTCCAGATTTTCGATGCCGGGCATGGTGTGTTCCTCCTGGGGAATTACTTTCTACGAAAATATTCGTAGAGGTCGTCGAACAGCGCTGAGCCCCGATCCAACCGAGCGTCATCAGGCTTGCGCGACGCCACGATTCCGTCGAGCAGAGCGGATACTCCGGCAGTCTCTGGTCTCTTGAATTTGGCCTCTTTGAGATCGAGGTCATGCACGATCTTGCCGATTTCAGCGAGGGCTTTGTCCTGTACAGCGAAACGCTGAACGAGAACTTCGAAGCTGCAGAGGTCCCCCGTGTGGGTGAACTTTCCTTCAAACATGTCGAATCGCAATTCCCCGGCCTTCGGACGATACCCCCGCTCCGATACGAATCTGAAAGATCCGTCAGGATCTATGAAGCGGCGAATGAGCCACGCGCACGCGATTCGATCTACGTACACTCCTTTGCGCGTCACCCAGGTGCGTCCCCGAAACTGGGTGATGTCCGACGTGTCTACCACTTTCGGTTCCGCATCCGACCGGGTTCGTGCTTCAGCAAGTCGGAATTCGATCTTTTCCAGCAGGGTGGATGCAGCCTCGCGGCCGGCCGCACCGAAGAAGTCCAGGTTTGCTACGACCGAGAATCGTTTGTTGAGGCGCGTCAAGGAAGTCTCCAGTTCAGACCGATCCTCGTCCGTCATGGACGCGCTCGGCGGCGCGGCGTCCAGTACTGTCTTCGCTTCCTCGGTGATTTCGGCGTAGTCCGCGTCCCGCGCTGTCCGGAACAGAGTTTCCACCTGCTCGTCCGTCAATCCTTCGATAAAGCTTGCCGCGCAGATCGAAGCTTCGGCCCCCGCCTGCACGATTTCCCTGAGAACCCATTGAAAATCCTCAAGAGTCTGTTCATTCCTCGGGATGACGTACACGGAGTTCTTGATGGCTACCGCACCGAGGGCCTGTAGCCTCCTCCAGATTTTTACCCTCAGGTATCCGGGCTTCGGGGGGATCTGGTGGATTAGAAGCAGCCATTTTCCTTCAGGACATTCGGTCATCGCACACCTCACTGCAACACTTGACATGATAATGATGCAGTTGTATCTTCTTGTCAAGAGGTCGGAGAGATTGACAATGAATATTCTTGGGAAGAGGATTGTAGAGAGGCTCCTCTCCAAGAACGATTCTCGGTACAACAAGTCCCCGTAGCCGAACGGTCCGTTCGGCATGGGGCAAAAAACCAACAGGAGGTATTCGCCATGGCCGAAAGAGATGAAGAGAAGAACCAGGTCGAGGAAACAGCGACGGCGGGATCAACAGAGGCTGCAGATCCCTGTGCTGACATCAAGGACCCCGTAAGGAGAGGCTTGTGTCGCGTGTGTCAAGCGCCCGTGGTCGGAGAGGCTCCTTTCTGCAAAGATCACGAGCCGCCTGTGCCGTGATGGGGACACACTGAGGGATCGCGCGGTGCGCGGTTCCTCACCCAACGAAATCCTCTGAAAAGAAAGGCAACGGGAAATGGCCGATTCTATAACTACCGAGGAACTGAAAGGTTTGATGAGCAGTGACCGGAAACCGGCTCTCTTTGATGTACGAAGAAAAGCCGACTTCGAGGCCGCGCCGAAGAAAATCTGCGGCGCTGACTGGCGTGATCCGGAAAAGGCTGATGAATGGATCGCTGAACTGCCTCAGGACAAACCGGTTGTGGTGTATTGCGTCAGAGGCGGGTCCGTGAGCCAGGGAATAGCCGACCGTCTTCAGCAGAGCCATTCTGATGTGAAGTTTCTCCAGGGCGGAATCAAGGCATGGACGGAACTCGGCGAACCGGTGGAGGAATAAGCGTTTGAAAGCAGTGGACGGAACAAAGGGCCCTTCCTCTGAACCGGTCTGTGAAGGTGTCCCGTTGAAACTGGTCACCTTTCGAGAGGCGTTTTGGGTGTGGGTTAGGGTGGCGCTCAACAGCTTCGGCGGTCCGGCCGCCCAGATAGCGGTGATGCACCGGTATTTGGTGGAAGAGAGGCGATGGATCAGCGAAGAGCGCTTTCTCCATGCGCTCAATTACTGCATGCTTCTCCCCGGACCTGAAGCCCAGCAGTTGGCAACCTACATCGGATGGCTTCTGCACAAGACCAAGGGAGGGATTGTGGCAGGGGCGCTGTTCGTGATACCCGGCTTTCTTTTCATGCTCGTGTTGAGCATCTTGTATGCCGGTTATCAGAACCTGAATATCGTGCAGTGGCTCTTCTTTGGGCTCAAACCGGCTGTCTTGGCAATCGTCCTGGAAGCGGTTCTCCGGATCGGAAAACGCGCCCTGAAGAACAGGCTTATGATCACCCTGGCAGGTTTGGCATTTGTGGCGATCTTCTTCTATGATGTGCCGTTCCCGCTCATCGTGCTGTCTGCCGCTGTGTTCGGCTTTCTGGGAGGACGCTTTCGACCCGATGTCTTCGCTGTGCCCCAGGCAGTCACAAACGGTCAATTGGCATGCGATGGCCCTGCCGTGGATATCCTGTTGGATGGAGGGAAACTGGAGCATGTCCGTCCCTCGCTCCTGCGGTCGGTGGGAGTCCTGCTCGTCTGGTCGGTGCTGTGGTGGGGCCCGATACTCCTGATTTACGTCTATCTCGGGTCACAGAACGTGTACTTTCAGCAGGGGATCTTCTTCAGCAAAACCGCGGTCGTGACGTTCGGAGGAGCGTACGCTGTCCTGGCATACGTTGCGCAGCAGGCAGTCGATTCTTACGGCTGG
>JAZDHD010000250.1:0-16929 GCA_043806215.1 Pseudomonadota bacterium
CCCTCCGTGGTCAAGCCATTCCTAGAGCCATCGAGAGATAACCACCTTGGTATCGGTGAAGAACTGAAAGACCTCTCGACCGTGCCCTTTCAAATCTCCGAACAAGGACTCACCCGCGCCGCCGAACGGAAAGAAAGCCATGGGCGCGGCGATCCCGATGTTTACGCCAATCATGCTGGGCTTCACCCGATACTTGAACTCTCGGACGGCCTTGCCGCTGTCTGTATAGATACACGCAGCGTTGGCAAACCCGCGGGTGTTGATGATTTCTATGGCCTCGTCGAGAGTCTTGACATTAATCATGGCAACCACCGGACCGAAGATCTCTTCCCGGGCAATGGTCATGTCCTGCGTAACGTTGTCGAAAACAGTCGGGCCGATGTAGAATCCGTTGGGATGCTCTTCCACATTAACGTCTCGGCCATCCAGTACAAGCTTGGCTCCCTCGGCAACGCCTTTTTCGATGTAACCGATGACACGCTCCATGTGCGAGGGGCTGATAACGGGTCCCATGGAAGTGGCCGGATCAAGCCCATTTCCCACCTTCATTGCCTTGGCAGCAGCCACGAACCTGTCCCTCAGCGCCTCATGAACGTTCCCTACCGATATCAACATCGATCCCGAAAGGCAACGTTCACCCGCACAGCCGTAGAAGGACGTGATCAATGACGGCAACCCTTTATCGAGGTCGGCGTCGGGCATGACCACGACGGCATTTTTCGCACCACCCAAGGATTGGACCCGTTTTCCGGTCTTTCCACATTCCTGATAGATGTACCGTGCCGTAAGTGTTTGGCCCACGAATGATATCCCCATTATGTCGGGATGCTGCAACATTGCGTTCACCACTTCTTTGGAGCCGTGCACCATATTCACCACACCCGGCGGAAACCCCACCTCGTCAATTGCTTCGAAGATGCGGGTTTGAGTCATCGGAACCTGCTCGGACGGTTTCACTATGTACGTGTTCCCGGTGACGACGGCATAGGGGAGAAACCACCAGGGCACCATCGCAGGAAAGTTGAACGGGGCAATACAACCGAAGACTCCAAGGGGCTGGCGCTCGGCCGTGCAATCGATGTCCTTCGCTATGTCCTCAAGGCAGTATCCGCTCATCATGGTGGTCACGCCCGTGGCATGCTCCACGTTTTCGATCATGCGCCTTACCTCGCCCCGTGACTCATCGATGGTCTTTCCTTCCTCGGTGACAAGTACCTCGGCAATGTCGTCGAAGGCCTCCTCGAAAGCCTCCTTGAGCCTGAACAAGTACCTGGCCCGACTCAGAGGCGGCGTGCTGCGCCACTCGGGAAAGGCCGCCTTTCCGGAACGGACGGCCCGGTCAAGTTCAGCAGCCGTAGAGAACGGTACTTGCGCTATCCTCTCTCCTGTAGCGGGACACCATACATCCCCCAAGTGCTGCGATTCGGATGTCTCCCATTCGCCATTGATGTAGTTCTTCATTATCGGGAGCCCCATCTTGTCCTCCTGTGTCTTTTCATTAATCGTTCAGGTGCCGATTGTACCAATGCGCAACCGAATTCCGACCGCGGCCGATCCGCATCATATTACGTAACCTTTGTGACCGGCATGGAGGCCGGTCCACGCCATCTCCGTTTGCGGACTGCGTCCCAGCCCGGCTCAAAGGCCCAGATAAGCCTTGCGGACCGCCGGGTCGGCAAGGAGTTCCTTACCCGTTCCGGACAATGCAATTCGGCCGGACTCCATAACGAAACCTTTGTGAGCTATTGAAAGGGCGTGCTCAGTGTTTTGTTCCACCAGCAGTACCGTCACTCCCAGGCGGTTCACTTCCTCGACTACCTGGAACATCTCCTCCACCATGAACGGTGCGAGCCCCAGTGAAGGTTCGTCCAGCATGAGAAGTCTAGGAGCGGCCATCAGACCTCTTCCGATAGCCACCATCTGTTGCTCTCCACCGGACAGGGTGCCGGCGCTCTGGCGTTGCCTCTTCTTGAGGATAGGGAAGACCGAGAAGACCTGTTCCAGCCTTGCCCTGCGCTGACTGACCGGAGTGCAGTACCCTCCCAGTAACAGGTTATCAAGCACTGTCATATCGGGAAACAGCTTGCGCGCCTCGGGCACATGAATCAGCCCGCGACGCACGATCTCCGTCGGGGCAGCCGCGTCCAGCCGCGTACCCTCGAAGGTTACGGAACCGCTCACGGGCCTGACGAGACCGGAGATGGTCTTGAGCAGGGAGGTCTTGCCTGCGCCGTTTGCCCCCACCAGGGCAACGACTTGTCCCTTGTCAATACCGATGGAGACGCCCCAGAGCGCCTGCACTTTTCCGTAGGCCACCTGAAGGTTTTCAATGCGCAGCATGGGACTTGGCTCGCTTGCCGAGGTAGGCGGCGATAACATCCGGATTCTCCACCACCTCTTGAGGGGTACCGTCCGCGATCTTCGCGCCGTAGTTAATGACTATCACTCGGTGGGAGGTGTTCATTATTGCTCTGAGGACGTGTTCCACCCAGATGATCGTCACTCCGTCGGCACAGATGTCCTTGATCAAGCGGGTTGCCAGGTCCACCTCGGTGGCATTGAGTCCTCCCATCGGCTCATCCAGAAGCAGTAGTCTGGGACCGGTCGCCAGTGCGCGGGCTATTTCCAGTCTCTTCTGATCGACCAGGGTCAAGTCGTTGGCCGAAAGCTTGACCTTCTCCTTTAATCCGACTTTCTCGAGGATACGGGATGCCTCGGCCTCGGCCTGGCGACGAATGGAAAACCGCAGGAACGCGGCCAGGGTCACATTCTCGAGAACGCTGAGATTACGAAACGGTTTGACCGTCTGAAAGGTCCGGGCCACTCCCTTGCGTGTTATGGAGTGCGGCTTGAGACCCGCCACATTCTTGCCCTCGAGCAGCACCTCACCCCCACTCGGCGGCAGAAATCCTGCCACCAGATTGAAAACCGTTGTCTTTCCCGCGCCGTTGGGTCCTATGAGGCCGATGATGGCTCCCTTCTCCACGGTAAACGAAAGATTGGTCACAGCCACTAAGCCCCCGAAGGACTTGGTGAGGCGCTTGAGTTCAAGCATGGCTTCAGGCATTTCTCACCCCCCACCGATTTGCGACCAGTAAGACCAGACGGCCCCATATCCCTTCCGGCATGTACCGGATGGCCAGCATCATGAACAGCCCGTAGAAAACTAAGTGTCCGGTCGGGATGTGAGTCCGGAATGTCTCACCCAGGGTGACCAGGAACACTGCGCCGATGAGGGGCCCCATCACCGTGGAGAGGCCTCCCACCACTGCAATGAAGACCATCTCAACCGAAAGTGCGATTGAAAAGACCGCGTCCGGATCGATGTAGCGCAAGTACATGGCGTAGAATCCGCCCCCTATCCCTGCCAGAAACGCGGATAGGGCCAGGGCGCAGACTCTTACCTGCACCGTATTGATACCGATGGCTTCGGCGCTGTCAATGTCGTCGCGGACTGCCTGGAGATACGCCCCCAAACGACTGCGGGCCAGAAATGCGACGGCGGCAAGCGACCCGACGGCGAGCACCGCTATAATGTAGTAAAACGGCGTCTTGCTTTCCCAGTTGAGAGGTGTGCCTGCCAGAGTCACGGGCGGCAGCGTGGTGATTAAGAGCCCCACGGGGCCGTTGGTCAAGGACTCCCAATTGAGGGCTACCAGACGTATGATCTCAGCCACAGCCAAGGTGGAGAGCGCGAAATACGGGCCGCGCAGCCTGAAGCAGATCAGACCTATGGGGATTGCGATGATCGCGGCCGCCAGCCCCCCCATGAGAATCCCGTACCAAGGAGATATGCCCAAACTAAGATACAGAATCATGGTGGTGTATGCGCCCGCACCAAGGAAAGCCGAGTGCCCGAAGGAGACCTGCCCCGCGAATCCGCCCAGGACGTTCCAGGACGCTCCCAACACCGTCCACATGAGGACCATGATCATCAGATGCACATAAAAGGGGTCGGTGACTATCCAGGGCGCCGCCACCAACGCCGCCAACTCCGCCAGTACCAGGATTGGTCTCATGATTTGCCCTCTCCGAAGAGGCCGGCCGGTCTGAACAGGAGCACGAGCAGGAAGAGGACGAAACCGATGGCGTCCTTATAAGGGACCGACACGTACACTGCACCCAGGGATTCGGCCAACCCCAGAAGCACCCCTCCGGCAATGGCCCCCGGTACGGAACCCAAGCCGCCCAAGACAACGATGACAAAGCACTTGGCCACCAGGATCTCGCCTACAGTGGGATAGAGGTACAGTGAAGGCGCCAGCAGCACTCCCGCCCCGCAAGCTAGTGCGGTCCCCAAACCGAAAGTGATCATGGAGATACGCCCCACGCTGATACCCATAAGGGCGGCGGCCTCGGGTTCCTGGCTCGTCGCCCGGATGGCTCGCCCGGTGTCTGTGTGCACCAGGAGCCAGTAGAGGCCCGCGGTAAGCACAATCGCCATAACGAAGGCTATCGCAAGGGGGATAGGGACGGCGATGCCCAGAGGCCGTAGCGGCAGAATCGCATAGGGCAGTTTTATCGTGCGGTAGTCGCCCGTCCAGATGAGAAGCGCCAGGTTGGCCATAAATAGGGATAATCCTGCGGTGTAGAGCAAGGTGTTCAGTTCGCCGCCCGGGACTATCTTCTTGAGCAAGAATCGGAAGACCAATACACCGCCCACAAAGCCGGCCGGTACCCACAGGATGATGGAAAGGAAAGGATCGATCTTCCAGGCCGCATGAGCCCAGAATGCCCCGTACATTCCCAGCATGACCATGTCCCCGTGGGCCATATTGATAATACGCATGACCCCGAACACAATGGTCAAGCCCACGCCTATCATGGCATAGAGCGAGCCGGTGAGCACACCGCTTACAATACTCTGTATTAAAGTTTCCATGAAACGGTTCATTGGCGGGAGGCCGACCGGATGAGCGGTCTCCCGCCTGAATCAATGCGGTCTTCACCGCGAAGTTCTTTGGTACGGTGCACCTGCCCGGAGCTTACAGGTCATTTAGCGTTTGACCGTCGGATCCGGAAAGATGTAATCGACCTCCGCGTTGTTCTTGGGATATACGTTCAGAAGTTTGCCGCCCCTCCACTGGGCCATTACCGAGTGCTCCGGTGAATAGATGTTCTGGTTGGTATACTGATCGCCCAACGGACCCTTCCAGTTTCCGAACTTCACCTTGCCGAAGACGGTCGTCATGTCGGTCGAGAGAAGTGCTTTTCGTATCTCGTCGCGGTCCTTCGCCAGATCACCCGTCAGCTTGGCCCGCTTCAGCGCATCAGCGATGATATGGATCACGGCATACCCCTCGACCTCGTGCTCCTTCGGGTAAATTCCATAGAGTTTGTGAAATTTCTCGTAGAAAGCCTTGGTTTTCTCATCGTTGGGATTACCGGACCAGGCAGCAGAGGAGAAAACGTTTTCGGACAGCGGGCCCAGCTCTTTGGCGAGATCCGCCACTCCGAAGCCGCCGCCGAAGCCCACGAAAGCCCGCGGCGTCACTCCCATCTCCTTGGCGTGGCGAGTCAGAAGTATCGCATCGGTGGTGGAAACCGCCACCATCAGCAGGAAGTCCGGATTCCGCCCCTTAACCTTGGTCATGAGCGGCTTGAAGTCCAGAGTGTTCACGGCGTACGCTTCGTCGTTGACAATCGGCACATTCTTTGACTTCAGGAATTCCATGGCGGAGTTGGCGATGGTCTTGCCGAAAACGGTGTTGTCGTAAACGACCGCCGCGGACTTGGGCATGGCTCCCGGCACCTCGGCAATAAACTTGTTGAACGCCTGCGGGTAGATGGAGCCCGTGGGATTGTTGCGGAATACCCATTCAAAGCCCTTGGACGTGATAATATCGGCTGACGGATGGTCCACCACGTACGGGCACTTCAGCCGATGCGCCACCGATGCTATCTCCACCGCCTGCCCTGAGGCACGCCCGCCGGTAAGCACCAGCACCTTGTTCTGGTTGATGAGCTTCTCGGTGACGGTTGCCGCCAGAGGGTTCTTGGCCTGGTGGTCTTCAATGACCACCTCGATCTTCTTACCATTCACGCCGCCGGCAGCGTTAATCTCGTCCACGGCTTGGGTGTAGGCTTTCTTGAACTTGTCGCCGAAGGGAGCGTCGGGACCGGTCATAGGCTGCGGCGCCCCGATCTTTAGGGTATCTTGTGCCGCGACGCCGCCCGCCCATACGGCCACACCAAGAACCAACAGACCCGCCAAAAATGTCCTCCACATGACCCTGCCTCCTTGTAAGGGAAATGGACCTGGATTAATCGACAGGAACCTCCGGAACAGCCGGTTGTTCCTCTGACCCCCGGTCATTTCGGTCAGGTTGTTCCTTTTCCGGCGGCCGAGGGACCAGCAGATAAAGGTCCCCCGAGCTAACTTGGCGGAATAACATTGTCCGCTTCAATTGAGACGGGTCCGGGGCTTCGCCGCCCACACCCTGCCCTATCGAAACCTCGGCCCGGCGGCCTGATGCTCCCGTCGGCAACCCGTCGCGGTCACAGCCCAGCTCCGCCGGATCAAAGCGAACGGTGCCCGAAACATCGGCCATATAGTCGCCGACTGCCAAAATGTCCCGGGCGATCTCTCTACGTGCCCCCATCGCGTCCCCGTTCACAAGACGGTCTAGGATGCTTCGATGACACATTTTGACCTGGTTGTAGAAGCCGGCGCTAAGGTGGAGTTGGAATTTCACGTCACGCAATATGTTGTCGATAAAATCGATAATCAGGATCAGGATCGGATTGTCGCTCAGGCGCGCCAGATAGCGGTGAAACCCTATGTCCTTACTGATCTCGGCCTCATTGCACTCCCCGAGATCGATCATCTCCTCCAGACGTCGGATGTCCTCCGTCGTTAAACGTAGCGCGGCCATATGCGCCGCTGAAGGCTCCAGGATGAAGCGCAGCATTGTGATGTCGTGAATGGAGACGGCCTTGAAATGGAGGAAGTTCATTATCGAGTGGATGGTGGTCTTCATGTCCACTTCCGCAATGAACGCCCCTCCCTGTACACCCTTGCGCAGTTCCACCAGGCCCATTGCCTCCAGTACTCGGAGTGCCTCGCGCATGGTTGCTTTGCTGACGCCGAATTGTGAGACCAACTCCTTCTCGGACGCGACCTTGTCTCCGGGCTTGAGACGGCCCGAGAGCACGGCGTCACGGATCTGCAATACGATGCGATCTGAGACTCTTTCGGATTTGGCGGCCGCTTTGAACATGGTTGAAATCGACTGCCCTTATGCAAGATCATCCCGCAAGGAAGCGGGAAAAGAAGGGGTAATCCGGCGGTTTGGTGCCGGCAGGCTCCCTTGTACCGGTACAAGCGGTCATTGTCAAGCAAAATATTAGGGTATTTTGGAAAGTCCTATTCTCCTCACAGGCAGACCGGCAAGCAACGTTGTCCCGCCCGAGACTTGACGGAGAACCGCCCCTGTCCGGCCTTTGGGGCCTGCGGTGATGCAATGCACCAAAACCTCAATGATTCCCCTTTCACTCACGCTAATGCCGAAAACACCATACTAATATGATCTTCTAATGGTTCACCGATGAAATGACCGGTTTTATGCAACGCAGTGCCTAATGCACTGTTGTTTATGAACGCAATCACCGAATCGCAGCTTTGTTTCCGATGGGTCTCACTTATTTGACTCTTCTTGTTGTTTCAAGAACTCTTCTTTCAACTCCTCCAACTTCAAACTAAGACTGTGGATCGGAATATTCTGGTAGGTTCTCTTTCCCTTCAGTCTTACGGTGACGATGATCACAGCCTGAAATCGATCATCGACATGATATATGATGCGGTATTTGGGGGCTGAAGGAACGTGAATCCGATACAGCCCGAACTGAGTGACCACAGGGACATAACCGTCAGGACGGGGATTTTCTCCCAGAGAGAGATTGGCCTTGAGGACTGCTACCTTGCCGGAACGGTCGAGTTTCTTGATTTCTCGTTTGGCTGGAGAGACGACATGGACCCTATAAGCCACATTCCTTCTCCAGACCAAGTTCCTTTATGAAATCTTCGAGAGGGGTGATCTCCTTGGTTTGGAGAGCTTCCTCAAGAGCCTCGGCCGCAGCACAATAATCCATGTAATCTTCCCAAGCTTCTTCATCGTCAGGGGAGGGGATCGGACGTTCCGTCTCTTCCTGTGTAGGCTCCGGAATTGATGACATCACGTAGCTCCTTTCTCCGTGGGGACAGTTCATCACAAGCTGGGTCACGTCCCCAGTGAAAAGCTTCCGGTTTGGGAGTGATGACCGCGTACTTGTTGTTTTTCGGCCCATTGCACCTGCCGCACGCATAGAGATAATTCTCCCATACAAATACCAAGTCGGGATACAAGTCCTTGGGCTTAATGTGTTCCACTTCATCCGCGCATCAGTCCTCACAGTACATGCAACGCCGTGCACCGGAACACATTGCCGAAAACCCCTCCCTTCGTTTCGTAGGAAGTCCGGGACTACCCCCACAGTATCGATCTCCGCCCGCATGGAACGGCCCTGCCTCCGGATCCTCCGGAAACTCACTCCCCTTTTCGGCCCACCATGAGTATCCACCTGAAAAACGGGCGATTCACGGGAATGTGCGCGAAAACCCGTGCGATCTTGCGCACTCTCTCGGGGTACTCCAACTTTGGAAAGAGCGATGCGGACATTGCCGGTATGGTGAAGAACTCCTGAAGAACGTTCAGGGGGAGTCCGATCTCAGCGGTCTCAAACAGGTGATCGGGGAACGTTTCCGAGAAGAACAACTGCAGTTCGTCGAGCCTCACGGGTTTCCTCAGGCTCACGCCTTCCCGCGCGATCAGATCGGCCTCCGCAATGAGGTTGCGGCCTTCTGCGTCGAACACTCCCTCCATGAAGGTGATCCCCACCGCGCCGCCGGCCTTTAGGAGAGAGCGGGCTTGATTGAGGCTCTCCCGGAAGTCCGGCACGAGGAACAGCGATGCGCTGTACACGACCGCGTCGAACCGGTCGTCAAAGTAATCCGCCAGCCGGGACGCGTCGCCCTCCACGAGGACAAGTCTCTCCGATTCTCCCATTCTTGCCCGGGCTTGTTCCAGCATGGCGGGGGAAATGTCCAATCCCCGGACGCGACACACGGGTACGGCGTCGAGGATCTGCAGGCAGCTCGCTCCCGTTCCGCACCCTACGTCGAGGATGTCGGCACCGTGCGGCGGATCCATGAGGCGAAGCAGCCGCTCGTTCAGCTTACGGAAGAAGCCGTGTTCGTCTTCAAACCTCTGATAAAGATCCGGGCTCTTTTCGAAGTTGCCTTTCACCGCGGCCTTTATCTTGTCGATCTTCTCTTGTTCCATCCTCGGCACTCTTCTCGTCGATCACTTCTTCTTGGACTCCGCCGAGACCTCCCAGGGAAGAATCACCCGCCTCTGCATTGCTTTGCGCAGGCTCGATTCACTATGGTCGTCCCCATGCTTCCATTCCCGCAAGAGTTCCTTGGCCTGCTTCTTGTCTATACCGAGGATCGCCCGCACTTGCCCCATGGTGATGCACTCACGCTCGTATACGTAGCGTGCCAGAATTTCCAGCGGGACTTCCAGGATCTGTTCGAGCGGTATCGTGATGCCGCTTGCAGTCAAGAAGGATTGGAGTTTCTTGTACTTTTCCTCATCTTCTTGCGGGTCTTCCCCCGCCGATCCGGTTCGGTTCAGGTACGATTCGGATGCCACGATGAAATCCTCGCGGATCGGGGAGAACAGATCGACGGCCGAAGCCCCTTCCGGACCGACTTCCACACCATGAGGAACGGAAGGCGGAATCACCAGCATGTCCCCCGGCCCCAGCACGACATCCTCGCGATCAGGGAACTTGAGCGTTACCGTCCCTTGCTGAATCATGGTAACTTGCTCGGACACATGATCATGAACGGGAAGAACAATATTTGGCTTCAGTTCCCATTTGGTCACCATGATATTCTGTCCCCAGATCATTTTGCGGGTGATGTTCTCGTTGATACGCTCTTCTTTAACCGTGTCCCACGTCCGTTTCTCCATGCCCTGATCTCCGTCCTTGGAAATTGTCACACGTCGTGTCCGAAATCCGGAGGTCCCGCCTGCGGGGGCGACTCTAGTCCTTCGCCGCTTCGTCCAGCTGCTTGTACTTACTCTTGTTGTCGATCCCTATGGGACGTTCCTCGAATTCGTGCAGATCTTCACCCGTCTTTGACAAGCCGTCCTCAATCCGGTCGGTTCCCCGGTAGAGAAAGAAGAAGACCGAATTGTGGAGACTCGTAAGCGCCGAGATCCCCAGCACCGAATCGATGTGCCCGAAAATGGAGTTGCCGCCCACCGGCAATGAGCCGCCAACGAATATCACGGCGAGGACCACTGCCAGGACTACGATAAACACTCTCATGCCTTACCTCCGGCTTGCGGATTACCCGCATCAACCTACGGCACGGGTCTGCCGCATCGGGTTCTCAATCACCGTGAAGATTCCGTTTCCGCCAAGCACCTAGAGATCCTTGAGAAATCATGGTTGGAACCGCCTTCAATGGTACTTCTCCCAGTCTTCGAGGTCCGGCCGGTGCGGATCGATCACGGTGACTTTGGAATTCTTCAGCGCCAACCATTTGCCGCATTTCTCGCACTGGATTCTGACTCCGGTCTTCTTGACGATCTTGTCCACCGGGATCCGGCAGTCGTCACAGATAATCTCCGCAGTCTCGAGTGAGTCCAGGGCGTAAGCCTCCCAAATGTGACCGCTTGCCGATTCTATCTCCACGAGCTGCTTCACCGCTTCAACCATCGAGGCCGCGTCCGTTGCCTTGAACGTGTCCCTGGCACAGGTCTTCTCGACGATTTCCACCAGCGACGTGAAGTCCTTGCTCCGTTGGGCTTTGGGTTTCAACCGGACAACCTTGGAGCTCTCCCGCCGTGGTCGTTTCATCTTGAACGCATGGTTCGGAAAGATCCCCTTCACCTTTTCCGGGTAGGTCCTGACATACCAAATCAGGAATATACATACCCAAACGCCGATACCTACAATACCTGTGATGATCTCCATCGTCATCGTTCTTGCGCCTGAAATCCGTGAGTGTCAAATCCCGGGATTACCGGTCTTCCGGCCGGCCATAATCCGTAATTCCTTCAACAGGGATTCCACCTGCTCCCGGGTGCGCTGCAGCGAACCCGTGTTGTCGACCAGCTTGTCCGCCCTATCTCTTTTTTCGTCTATCGGCATTTGAGCCTCAAGTCTCGCGTGTGCCTCGTCGAGCGACATACCGTCCCTTTCCACCAACCGCCGTTCCTGGACGTCCCGCGTCACGTAAACTACGACTACGAGATCAAATGCCTTTTCCCATCCGCTCTCGTAAAGCAACGGGACGTCCACGACCGCAACATCGTGCCCTTGGCCCCTGAATACCGCAAGCCGTTTGTTTTTCCCCTCGGAGACTCTTGGATGAATAATGGATTCAAGTTTCCTGCGCAGGGCCGGATCGTGAAAGACCAATCTCGCCATGGCCGCCCGGTCCAGATTGCCTTCTTCATCGATGGTCTCGTCGCCGAACTCCCGACGTATCTCCTCAAGGGCCGGAGCGCCGGGCTTAACGGCCTCATGGGCCAACTCGTCCGCACAGATTACCGGTACGCCCATCTGTTGAAGAAGACTGCTTACGGTACTCTTGCCTGATGCAATGCCTCCGGTCAATCCAACCACCAGCATGGAATTTCATCACCTCCGTAAGGACTTGTTTGGGAAACTACTTCTTCTTCAGTTCGTTCCACGCGGCGTCAAGGGCTCGGTCGATCTTCTTGCCCGTTTGTTCCCTCCGGATAAGGTACCACGCAGCGGGATCCGAGGCAACCAGTATTAAGTGCCTGCACGGGTCCCTCTGAAGTTTTTGCCTTCAAACATCTTGACATGAACCGTCATGTCGAATACAAGCCCATGTTTGAATAGGTGCGTTTTGATGCGTCACGGGGGCGGTTCGATACAATGAGAAGGCAGGGATGATGATCCCCCTGATTGCTCTCTTTTCTCGGACACGCGTCGAAAACGGGCCTGAAAGGAGTGCCGACGGAACGTCCGGAAAGGATACGACTTATCCATGCAAAACGGCTCGTACAAGCCTCTTGAGGCGGCACGGATGCTGGGACTTACCAAAGAGATGCTCTTGACTTACGAGCAGGATGGAAGCATTCCGCCTTCCAGGCGTGACGAAAAGGGAAACCGCTGTTACCCCCCTGAAGATATTGAGGTAATTCGGGCAGCGGTCGGCGTCCGTCCCAGGTTGAACAACCCGCCGGTCGTTGTCGCGGTCTTCAACATGAAGGGAGGCGTGGGGAAAAGTACGCTCTCTTCCAATCTGGCCTGGAGAACCGCTGAGACAGGATTTCGGACACTCGCCGTTGATGCCGATCCCCAGGGCCACATGACCACATCCCTCGGCCGGGAGCCCAGCAGCTTCCAGAAAACGCTGCTTCAGATGCTTATACCCGATCTGACCCGCCATACGGCTTCCGACTCTGAAGTACGGTGCGAGATAACGCCCAACCTGCATCTGATCCCCGGCAATCTGTCCATGTGTTCCCTGAACCTGCTGCTCTTCCAGCAACCCGAGCGTGAGTATCGCCTCAGACGCTGCGTTGACGAAATCCGCAGTGAGGGGATCTATGACCTCATTGTCATTGATTCGCCGCCGTCGTACGATCTGACCAGTCTCAACATCCTGCTTGCAGCCGATTTCTTGCTGGCACCCGTAAAACTGGATGGGAACTCGTTCTACGGCCTGGAGTACCTCTTCGATTCAATTCACGACATCAGCATGACCTACCGGCACAACATTCCCATGGTCGCAATAACGGCCAACCACTATAATAACAGCTATTCGGTGAGCAGGCAGATACTGGACGGTCTGCAGCACAACTATGCTCCGTACATCACCCGGACCGTGGTTCGACAGGACGTCAATTTCGACAAAGCCAATGCCTTGAGACAGCCCATATTCACGGCTTCTCCGTCGTCGAAAGGCAGTAGAGATATGGAGAGTCTCACCGCTGAAATCCTTGAGATGATCCTCCGCAACAGTCAACAGGATGAGATAAGGCATGAGCAAGAATAAGCCCGACTATACCAAGTTCATGAAAAGGCCGGCTCCCCTCAAGATGAGTCCGCCCGCGGAGCGAGATTTTAGCGGCCCATACAAAGGGCCGGTTCGTGAGGATGACATACCCTGGGCCGAGATTGTGGAAGTCCATGATCCGGGAATCGTCGTTACTGCGTTTCCGGAAGAATCGACATTCAGGTTGGAGGACGGCACGGGCCGACGAGCCGAAGCCCTCACGTCACGGTTTTGGCACACGGCCTACGGATTGGCGTTGAAGTCGGCTCATGCAGTCCGCATCGCAGGATCCGCACCGGGCTCGGAAGCTCCTCCGCTTCCCGTCCTTGTCCTGGCGCTCATGTTGTTTCTCCTCATGCTGTAGCCCGGCGAACACGGGGGATTGTACTTTGCCCGGGAATCCCCCCCCCGGCGATTGGCGGGACATCACCCCCCCTTCCCATCACCATCGGCCTTTGGCCGCGGCGGCCCGCATCATATCAGATGTTTATCATTTAGATATCCTGAAACGAGATCTTCGATATCTGATAAACAACTTGCACTTGTTCCTTAATCCTTGCGTTTCAATTAGGATTTGATATCATATTCTTCCATAAATGGTCCAGGAGGATTCCTTATGAGGCCTCAGCCGAGCCTTGTCATCATAGTATTGATTGTGGTGGGTGCCGCCCTGTGGGGGTGCACCGATGGAACGGTTGAACTCAAGCAGAAGATCGCCGAACTCGAAAAGAAGATTGATAAGCAGCAGAAGGATTTCAGCGACTTCGTCGGCCGATTCGCCCCTTCTAAGGACTTCAGCGCGGACATCCAAAGGATTGAGGATCAGCAGGATCGAATCTCTCAGACCTTTAAGACGCAAGTCGAGCCTATCAACGGTCGGCTGGAGGAATTCCGGGATTGGGCCCAAGAAGCTCAAAAGGAACGGGAGGAGGTTCGGCAACGGCTGAAAACCCTTGGAGAGTCGATAGCCGAGACGGAAAAAGTGGTTCCCGCACTGAAGAAAGAGGTGGACCGCGTTGCCAAGAATTCGATCCTCAACAGCAAGAGAATCAAGACGATGGTTCAAGGCATAGAAGACGCTTCAAAAGAAGTCAAAGAGGTGAAGAAGGAAGTTCTTGAGAACAACACCAAGCTCTTCGCAGCCGTGAAGAAGACCCTGCCGAAGGTCCGTGATTCTGCGGTTGAAAAGCTCACCGAGCGCCTGGAACCTTTGGAGAAGCAGGTTATGAGCCTCTCCGCCGCCCTCGGCAACGACCGTAAGGCGCTTGAAGCGTTGAAGACCCGGGCGCCGGTTGCCGGAGCAGGCAAAGATGTCGAGGTTTTGACGCGGAAAGTTGCGGAATTCGAGGAAATCCTCGCATCCCAGAAAGCTTATCTCCTGGAACTCGGCACAAAGGTGCATCAATTGGAGGCTCAGTACAAGTAAACCGCCATGCCGGGCCGGTCACGACGGACAATGAAAGCCTCTCACGGAACCAAAATTCTTGGTCAAAGACCGGCCTTGGCCCGGAATACCCGGCATTCCCGGGCCAAGGCAGAGCCCGGGAACGAGAAGAGAATGGACTTTCAGGTAATCACCCCGCGTACCGTGAAGGTATAATGCCCGTTCCCAGGCAAGAGCCCGGAAACGGGCGGTGCAATCACGTCGCTGATTTCGACGTTCCGGTTCACTGCCGGATCTCGTCGATGGCTTCTTTGAATCCCTTCAGCGATCCCTCGATGGTGGCGTCGGACACGCAGTAGGATATGCGGAAATGCCCCGGGCCCCCAAAACCCGTTCCGGGGACGACGAGAATGAGTTTTTTCTGAAGGCGTGCCACGAACTGCACATCGTCTTCGATTGGACACTTGGGAAAGAGATAGAAAGCCCCTTCCGGCTTGACGCATTCGTACCCGAATTCCGTCAATGCCCCGTACAGCCGGTCCCTGCGCCTTTTGTACACCGACACGTCGACGATATCCCTCATCACGTCCTTGACCGCCCTTTGCATGAGCCCCGGAGCGTTCACAAATCCAAGAATTCTGTTCGCCAACACCAGCCCGTCCATGGTCAACGACGGATTGTCGATTCCCGGATTCATGGCGACGTATCCGAGCCGTTCTCCCGCGAGGGAAAGATCCTTGGAGAAGGAGGTGACGACGATGCTGTTCCGGTACGCCTTCAGAATACTCGGAACGGTCGCTCCGTCATAGGTTATGCCGCGATACGGCTCATCCGATATGAGGACCACGGTGCGGCCGATTTCCTTACTCTTTCTTTCCAAGACATCCGCCAGCGCACGGATCTCGGCCTCTTTGTACACCCTGCCGGTGGGGTTATTCGGCGAGTTGATCAATACTGCCGCGGTCTTGGGAGTGACTGCCCGAGCGACGGCATCCGGGTCCAGCGAGAAATCAGGTTTTGTCGGCACCTGAACCGCTGTCCCCCCATGATTGTCCACGTAAAACACATACTCGACAAAAAAGGGCTTGGGACAAATCACCTCGTCGCCGGGATTGAGAATGGTCTTCAACACCACGTTGAGTCCACCGCCGGCTCCTACGGTCATCACGATCTCATTACCGGTGATTTCAAAATCTTCATCCTCACTGATCTTCTTCGCCACAGAAGCCCGCACGTCCGGGAAGCCGGCATTCGGCATGTAGCCGTGTATCGCCGGCGTGGGGTCCGACGCTGCGTTGACCATGGCCTCCACCACACTCTTGGGCGGTTCCAGATTGGGGTTTCCGAGGCTGAAATCAAAGACGTTCTCGGCTCCATGCTCCTTCTTGAGCCGAGCACCCTCCTCGAACATCTTCCGTATCCACGATGACCGTTCGATGAATCCCACTACCTTTTCCGATACCGGCATAATGGTCTCCTCCTTTTCTCGATTGTACAAACGAAAGCCCGGCCATCAAATCTGCTTCCAGGTGAATCGCCGGGCTCTCGACCTTGCATCAGCCCTGTTTTTTCAGGGTTACTAATCATATCACACCGGGAGTTCGCATGTCAATGTATATCGCCGCGGAAGAAACGGAAGGGATTGGGCTACAAGCCGCGTAACCGTGGAATGCTTCGAGCTGTGCCTGATCCGGTTGTCGAAGAATATGATCCATGGCCGCATATTTACTGAGAATAACTACCAAAACCCGATCCATGCCCCGCTTCGCTACTCATTGTGGTATACTATACTCCCCGGCGCAAGTACAATGATATGTTGGAGGAGAAATCCGGAAGTCACAATACATGAATTGGAATTGCCCGTATTCTCCCGTTGCCGTCATCGCCGCGGTGCTCATTTGCGCCGGTTCTTCAGTTGCATCGGCTTCCCATGAGGTTGAACGGGGGCTTCAAGCCCTTCGATCCGGTGATGTGGAGCGCGCTATCCGACTCTGGACAACCGCCATCGACAGAAACCCAAAATCGTATGCGGCCCATGTCAATCGAGGCAGTGCGTATATCCAAAGCGGATATGTTTTCAGGGGCATCACGGATTGGCACCAGGCTCGGAAACTGTCGCCGATGTTTGCCTTCGGTCTGTACGGCGGCGGCTTCATCATGCAGGCGTCGGGAAATACCTCGATGCTGAACTATGCGGCTCCGCTGGAACTGGACCCGGACCATATCGCTTCGGTGATCATGACGGGAGTCACGTTCCTGGATCTGGGACTCGATGAAACGGCAGCGGCGCTTTACCGGAAATCGATGGATCTTACGAAGAATCCGCTTCTGAAGAACTACCTGGAGCATTGGATCGAAACCCTTGAACGGTAGAAACCGCCGGAGAGACGGTTGCACACAGATCAGTCACCATGATTCCGTGAAACGGTTCAAGGAACTCGGTGTTGACGTTTTCATG
>JAZDHD010000251.1:0-9781 GCA_043806215.1 Pseudomonadota bacterium
CGGGTCTGCATCGGATCGCCATCATGACGCAGCGGAAAAAAGAAGAACAGCATGACCAAATAGGAGCATTGGAACAACACTAATGAACAGACTCATCCCCTTTCTTTGTTTTTCCCTCGCGCTCCACGGGGGCGCGTTCGCTACACTGGCCAACTTCATGGAGATTCCGTCGGGAGTAATAGGGTCGGAAACCGGCGATCCGGAACGGGTCTCCGTAAGCGTTGTCGCCGAGGAGGAAGTGACTGCCACGGCTCCCCTGCCGTGTCCGGTCGACAGCATCGCAGCGGTGGAATCCAAGGAGGCGGCGGAACCGGTGGCCCCGGACCCCACTCCCGAGGTGATTGCAAAACAGGAGCCCGAGGTCCCGGCGGACTTCACCACCGAACCCGTTGTCGAGGAAGAGCCCGAACCGGAACCGCCGAAGGAGACACCCGAAAAGGAAATCGTCGAAAAGGAGCACGAAGAGTCAACCGCGAGCAAGTCTCAGGTTGCAAGTGACGTGCAGAAGAGCCGCGCCGCTTTGGGCAGAGATCTGAGGGATTTCCATTCCCGGATGATCGCGGCCATACGGCAGGCGATCTTCTTCCCGGAGGAAGCGGCCCGGAAGAGGCAGTACGGCGAAGTGGTCGTTCGATTCCGCATCAATGTCAAGGGCGAGCTGACACGACTGGAAGTGATCGGAACTTCCGGTGCAAAGGCTCTCGACAACGCGGCTCTGGAGATTATCCGCAAGGCCGTGAACAAGTTCCCCACGGTGCCTCCGGGCCTTGACGAGAACGAGCTGCACTACACCCTTCCCATTCTTTTCAAGAAGAAAGAGGGCTCCCGCGCGTAGTGAGCGTCATAAGGCAGACGGGCAGGGCTTGTGACACCGTCCCAGAACTGTTGCAACGAAGTGAATGGTGCCTTGACCTTCATCATGTGGCGACTCTTGAGACAGTCTCTCAGCCGTTGCCCTTCCGGAGCATCTCTTCGGTTCTCCGCATGCTCCTTCTCGCGGTCCACAGTGCAAACAATCCGAAAACTCCCAGCAACAAGCCGATTGCAATGAAGAATTTCGGGTGAGATGCCACGAGCGGTTTACTGAACGATTCGACCAGCATCCCTTCACCCACTTGTATGACCGGCGCGGCTGCGTGCCCGCCGTGCTCGGATTCGGCCGTCACTCTGAGCGTCCAGGAGCCCGGACGGTCGGGCAGGAACGAGACGACGCCGTTCTTGTCCGTACGCCCCTTTTGATGGGGAATGGTATCTCCCGGTCCGAAGATCTCGTACGGCGAATAGCTTGCAGGGTCGTTCGGCAGAAAGAAGAACCGTGCGCTGATCCCGCGGTTCTCGATTCGGTATTCAACGGAATGGCCCTCCACGGCCGACGCGGTCAGAAGGGCAAAAAGTATCGGCAAAATGCATCGCTCCATGGGTATACCTCACTGACCAACTTTAAGGTGCCCGGGGCAGGAACGGGGCCTGCCTTGAACCGGCCCGACCGCGGCAAGACTCGATCGCTGCGGATAAGAACTAGCTCGTTTTTCGTTTTTGAGGCAAAAGCCTCTTGACCGACACGCGTGAAAGAGGCTAATGGGTGGGATATGGGAACATGGACAAAAGTATTCCCACCCGCCCCGGTGTCCGTTGCAGCGGAAGCCGGGGTGCCTCTACGATTGCTTCGGGAAGTCGCTCATTCCTCCGGGGCGCGAAAATTACCGCCCTACGGGGGTGACAAGGAAGTCTTCCCGTCCTAAAATGATGACGTCATGGGTCGTTACTGCGTACCACGATATCGGCCAACGTGTCAAGACTTTTTCCCTCCCGTGGTTCTTCGCTGGTCGATGATTCATGGCTGTAATTGACAGTCCCGACGAACCGGGAAGACACGGTAAAAATCGAGACCCGAATTGCCAAATGACCCGGCCGGGAGAATGAATGCTGCGTAATGGGGGGTTGCCATGAGCAAGTGTCCGAAACCGTACACGGAGAAAAAGAAAGGCCGTACGTCAGGCACCGAACCTTTGGGCACACGTGCGGAAAGACCTTCGGAACCGCCAAGCCCTGAGACTGGGCCCGACCGCGATGGAGAAGAGGCCGGCCGGAATTGCGGGAATCAACACGGAACCCGTGATGTGACCGGCGATGGTGATCTCGATGTGATCTCAGGCAACGCACTGAGAGCCATGCAGGATGCCATTGCGGAACGGACGGTTGCGCTCATGCGGACCGCCGAGCAGTTAAGGCTGGAGGAAGCCCGTCGAATCCGTGCCGAGGCCGAATTGAGCGAGACGGAGAGGAGGTACCGATTCCTCTTTGAAGAAGCACCCATAGCGATCAGTGAGGAAGACCGATCCGAATGCAAATGCTATATTGACGGCTTGCGGGCAAGTGGTGTGACGGACTTCCGGAAGTATTTCAGAGAGAATCCCGACGAAGTGTTGAAAGTGCTCTGCATGACCACCGTGGTGTCGCTCAACCGGGAAACCCGACGCCTGCTCGGGATCGTCGGCTGTGAGGATATGACCGAGCATTACGCAAGGATCGTCGGCGGCCAAGGAAAAGAAATGATGTACGAGAGAGCCGTACTCACCGCGGAGGCTGCGCTGAAGGGCATCACCATCGATCACTCCGAACTGATTTGGGATACTCCCGAGGGAAAGAAAGGCGCAGGCATCGCCTCCTTCAAGGTCCTGCCGGGTTACGAAGCGACCTGGGACCGGCTGTGGTTGTCGGTGGTGGATGTTACCGATCTCAGACGGGCCCAAGAAGCCCTCAACGAAAGCGAGACCCGCTTCAGGAGCATATTCGAGGCCGCAGAGGACGCCATATTCATCAAGAATAACGACCACAAATATACCCATGTGAACCCGGCCATGCTAAGGCTCCTCGGCATGACGGAGAAGGACTTTATCGGCAAGACCTACGAAGAGGTATTTGAGCCCCGGCCGTCGGTATCGCTCAAACAGCTCGAAGAACGGGTGCTGTCGGGAGAATCTATCGAAACCGAAGAGACCATTTCTACTCCCTCCGGCCCCATCACCTTGAACGTGCTCAGGTTCCGCATTATGTCAAACAGCGGTGAAGTGATGGGAATGTGCGGAATAGCCCGGGATGTGACCCCACGGAGAGCCTTCTACGTCAAGTCCCGCCGGGATCACGATTTCTACCCGTCCCAAGCCATACGGCGTGTGAGCGCCCAGTTGCGTTCCGCTGCGGAGAACGACACGACGATCCTGTTCCTGGGGGAAAGCGGGACCGGAAAAGACTACCTGGCCCGGCTCCTTCACGACAAATCATTACGTGCCGGCGGCCCTTTCATGGCAATCAACTGTGCCGCGCTGTCTCCACAATTGGTGGAATCGGAGCTCTTCGGTCACGAGGCCGGAGCCTTCACCGGCGCGGTCCGCCGAAAACGCGGACTCTTGGAGCTTGCCGAAGGGGGCACAATATTCCTCAACGAAATAGCCGAGCTTTCGCTTCCGTTACAGGCAAAGCTCCTCACCTTTCTCGATACCCGGTCGTTCTCGCGGGTCGGCGGGGAACGGAACTTAACGGTGAACGCCAGAATTGTCTCCGCCACGAACAAGGACCTGAAAACGGAAGTCGTCGGCGGGCGTTTCCGCAACGATTTGTACTTCAGGCTTAGCGTATTTCCCATTATGGTCCCTCCTTTGCGTGAACGGCTCGAGGATCTGGACCTGCTTGTTCAACACATCATAGAGGATCTCATGAATAGAATGACCATTCTCGAACCGCCGTCCATATCACCGGCGGCCTTGGATAAGCTGAGGAGATACAGCTGGCCGGGGAACATCAGGGAACTGCGCAACGTGTTGGAACGGGCACTAATCATGAGCGACAAGAAGAGGATCGGGAGCCGTGACGTCAAAATCGTCCCCGATGGAGAACCGGCCGTTTCCGTCGGGGATACGCTCACCACCCCGCTGGTTCTTGACGCCGGCGGGCCGCTTCAAGAGACCTTGCGGACGGTCGAGAAGACGCTCATCCAAAAGGCCCTGCAACATTGTGTGGGAAATGTGACCCGAGCGGCGGAGAAGATGGGCCTTACCCGCGAGCAGTTGAAGTACCGCATGCGGTTGCTGGGAATAGCGAGAAAGGGAAAACCTTCCCCCCGCGGTTGAATCTCAACCGGATGATGTTCTGCGTCTTACCTGCCGTTATTTCACCATTTTACAACGTCCTTGGCGCGTGGGGGGGCTTCGTCACACGTTTGGGGGTACTCGCCCGCGGCCATGGCCGGGATCTTCCAAGAACCGGCACTTCGATGTAACTAAGCGTTGCTACAAGCTTATCTTGCCTGCATGGTGATCCGGTCCGGACAAAGGTCACATTGGCACTGCAATTGCATATGAACAGCAAGCGCCTCACCTGCCCGCGGGTCTCGCTGAGTCGGGCGAGGCCGGTCTCCGCGCAGAGAACCGACGGCTGAGAAGGATGTGATCGTCAATCGTTTGATGAGCGGGGGGCAACATGAGATCAAGCTTGGAATTGAATCGCTGATGATCGATCGGAAAGAAGGGGGAGACACGTCATGTCAAATCAGTCGAAGGAAGAGAAAAACCGGAGCCCTTTGAGCACAAAGATCTGTGAAGGACATCACGAACGGAACCGCCTGTGCCCGGCTGCCGTTGCAACGCTCTTTTGCGGTGAGAATCCGGGCTCCTACAGGGACAAAGTCCTGGAATGCCGCGAGAAATGCGACTTCTTTGTGGAGGTTATGGATAGACGGCCATAGCGGGTGTCTACACTTCCGTCCGCATGCCGTAACCGGACGGGCGGGAAAATCGCGGCGGAATTGCGGGACCGGCAATGCCGAGCAAGGCCGTGGGGCCGTCAAAGGCCCAGATACGCCTCACGGATCTTCGGGTCCTTGAGGAACTCCCGGCCGGTTCCGGATGACGTCATCCTTCCGTTTTCAATTACATAGGCTTTGTGCGCAAGCTCGAGGCTGTTCTGAACGTTCTGCTCGACGAGAAGTATGGAAATCCCTTCTTGGTTGATCTTCTCTATGGTGCGGAACAGTTCCTGTACGATCAGAGGCGCCAATCCAAGGGACGGCTCGTCCAACATGAGCAGCTTGGGCTTGGCCATGAGGGCCCTGCCTATCGCGACCATTTGTTGCTCGCCTCCCGACAGGGTCCGCACCTTCTGCTTGCTCCGATCACAAACCCGGGGAAAAAGCCCGTATACCCACTCGAGGGTGGCTTTGCGCAGGCGGCGGGGCTCGGGCGCGAACGACCCCAATTCGAGGTTTTCCAGGACCGTCATGTCCGGGAAAAGCAGACGGTCTTCGGGTACCAGGCTCAGTCCGCGGGCAACAATCTGGTGGATGGGGCGGAGGTGCACGTCCTCACCCATAAAGAGGACATGCCCGGCCAGCGGCTTGAGCAGGCCTAAAGAAGTCTTCAAGGTCGTGGTTTTGCCCGCGCCGTTGGAGCCGATGATCACGGTAATCCGTCCTTCTTCCGCGGTCAACGAGAGATCCCAGAGGACGTGCAGGTGTCCGTAGGCCACGTTTAGATTCGTTATCTCAAGCACCTTCACCTCCCCCATGGACCTGCGGAGTGCCGAGGTACGCGGAGATGACCTGCTGATCTTGTACGACCTCCTTGGGGGAACCATACGCGATGGACGTTCCGTAATGGAGGACCATTATCGCCGCACACAATTCCATTACTACCTTCAGAACGTGCTCGATCATGACTACCGTGATACCTCGGCGGCTGATTTCCCGGATGGTCTCTATCACCGTTATCACTTCACTCGGTGTGAGTCCTGAAACCACCTCGTCAAGGAGAAGAATCCGGGGATCCGTGGCCAACGCCCTGGCGATTTCCAAACGCTTCTTCTCCACGAGGGTGAGATTCTCCGCGTTTTCGTCCGCCTTTGCACCGAGACCGACGAAATCGAGTTCCTTCAGAGCTGCTTCCACGCGTTCTCGGGCCGGCAAGAGCGGTTCTCGCCCGAAATTGACCCCGATCAAGACGTTTTCCAGTGCAGTCAACGAAGCAAACGGGCGTACCAGTTGATAGGTCCTGGCAATGCCCATCCGGCAGATCCTATTGGAGCCGAGTCCGCTGATCCTTTTGCCGCGGAACAGGATGTCTCCGGAAGTCGGTGTGAGTGCTCCGGCAATGACGTTGAAAAGGGTCGTTTTACCTGCGCCGTTGGGCCCGATGACTCCAATGATGTCCCCCTCCTCTACGGAGAAGTCGACATCGGCCAGTGCGACCAGGCCTCCGAAGCGCATATTTATCTCGTGGCATGCCAGTATGGTCCCCATAGGGAATTCCAACCTCCGTGCGCTCACTGCCGGTCCTGATAGCTGATCTTCTCACCCAGCCCCAGTTTATCGACAATGGGCCGGAACCACCGGGTGCGGACCAGCCCGCCCGGAATGAATAAGCCTATCAGGACCATGATTGACCCGTATACGGTCAAATGCATGTACGGGATTTCCGTCCAGAGCAACTCCTGCAACGACGTGAGGAACACCGCCCCCAACAATGGTCCCACAAGTGTCCCCGTCCCTCCGAGCATGGCCATGACGATGGGGCTGAGGGCTATCTCCAAGCCAAAGACCGATTGAGGGCTTATGTATGTGACGTTCCATACATAAAGCGCGCCGATGAGGCCGGCCGGTATCGAGCTGATAACCAGGGCGAGACACTTGTAGAGATTGGTCGGCACGCCGAAGGCCCGGGCCACTTCTTCGTCTTCCCTGATGCTGAACAATGCAAGGCCGAACCGTGACCGTGAGATGCGGTAAGCGGCAATCAGTGTCCCCGCGGTTATCAGCACGGACAGGTAGTATGCCGCCAGGCTGTGGTCTCCCGAAGGGGTGGAAATGCCACCGGCTCCCCCGGTCAGGCCTCGGAGATTCTTGCTCAGCACCTCCATGAGGCTGATCATTCCGAAAGTCCCCAGGGCGAAATACGCGCCTCTCAGTCGAAACAGAGGGTAGCCGACCGCCGCGGCAAACAAGGCGGCCAACGCCGTGCCGCCGGCCGCCGCGGCCCCCGGATGCAGCCCGACGTTGAGAAGAATCGCCATGCCGTAGGCCCCCAGCCCGAAAAACGTGGAATGCCCGAGGTTCATGTACCCCATGAACCCCCCGACAATGTCGTAGCCGGCGGCCAAGGTGAGGTATACGCACAGCAGAAAGATCCACACCAACACATACGAACCCGCAAACCACGGCAGAATGAGCAGGACCGTTCCCACCGCGGCCAGGGCCATGAGAGGACGCAAACCAGTGCGTGAGTCTCCGCTCATGCCCGTGTACCAAAAAGACCCGAAGGCCTTATGATGAGGATGGAAATCAGCAGGACAAAGGCTATACACGGTGCCCACTCCGCGCCTATGTAGTACGCGGTCAATGCCTCGGCCAATCCGAGAATCAACCCTCCCACCACCGAACCCACGAGACTTCCCAGTCCTCCGAGAACGACGACGCAGAGGTATTTCACGGTCAAGGGAATGCCTATTACCGGCGTCACCGTGAAGAGCGTAACGTAAAAGGCGCCGGCGGAAGCCGCCAGCGCAGCGCCAAGGCCGAAGGTGAAAGCCGAGATTCGGGAAATCGGCACGCCGACAACCTTGGCGCCTTCCCGGCATTGGGTGATCGCGCGAATGGAGCGGCCCACATAAGTCCTCTTGAGATAGACTTGAAGTATCACGGCCACCACACAAATAAAGAAGAGGATGAAGAGCCTGAGAGACGAAATCACCACGTCACCGACCTGAAAGGCCGGAAGAGAGTAGTCGATTCCCGTGACGGGGCGTTCCCAGAAAAAAGCAGTGAGATCCTCAATGGCCAGCGAGGCTCCCAGCGTCACCAATATGGACGCAATGAGAAGCTGGTGGGGAGGCTTATCGCTCACGGGTCTCAAAAGAACGTGATAGAAGCCCACGCCGAACGCTACGAAGAGTGGGATAACCAGCACCGCCGAAACAAAGGGGTTCATTCCCAAGACGGCAAATGCCGAATAACTCACCAGGGAACCAAGCATCAGGAACTCTCCGTGGGCCAGGTTGAGCACATTCAGGACTCCGAAACTTATGGACAGGCCAAAGGCCGCCAATCCATAAATTCCTCCCAACAGAAGGCCTCCCACCACCAATTGAGCAATATCCGGGGACATGGCACCTCTCAGGCCGACCGTCTATTTCCAGTCCGGACGTGGATACAGGTGTTTTCCTGTCGCAACATCTTTCGGCCACACAACCACATATTTCCCTTCCTGAATCTGGGAGGGATAGGTGTTGATGGTCCCATAACCCGTTTCGTGAAACTGGGCGGAACCCAAAACGGTTTCCAGTTTCAAGCCCTTCAATGTATCCATGAGAGTCTTCTTGTCCAACTCTCCCGCCTTTTCCAAGGCATCCTGGACAATCTGAAAGGCGGCCACGTATGCCGGCGCCCAGGGATAATTCGGTTCGGAAATCTTGGATTGCTTGAGAACGTCGATGATCAGCTTGCTGTCCCCAAGCTTCATCCCCTCGACCCAGTAGGACTGACCTACCACATAGTCGGAGTCTTTCCCGAGCGGCTCCTTGAAGATTCCACTGTGATGAATGCAGTGAAACTCGCGCGGATTGAGTTTCATCTCCCTGGCCTGCTTCATGAAGTTGACGGCAAAGGGGATATTCGAAGACACGTATACGATATCCGGATTCTGCCCCTTAAGCTTCGTAATGGCGGGAGTGAAATCCCGTGTTTCCGCGGGAACGATGTCGCTGCTGAGGACTTTCAGGCCGGATTCCTCGGCCAGTTGCTTCGAACCCTTGAAGACTCCGAGGGGATGCAGCGTGTCCTCGACCACAAAGGACACGGACTTGGCCTGTCCTTCGGACTTGATCATGTCCCAGTAGCGCCAGGTGTAACGGGGCCCCAAATCGATGACGCCCACCAGCCACTTGAACCCTCGGCTGTAGATTTTCGGAGAATTGGCGCAGACGGCTATGAAAGGTATCTTGTGATTTTCACCCGCTGTGCTTGCGGCAAACGTCAACGGACTGCTGTAAGGGCCAAGCATAAGATCGACCTTGTCGACGCCGGCCAGCCTTTCATAGTATTTCTTCACCGTCGCTTCATCGCTCTTGTCGTCGTAGATGACGAACTTCACCGGCAGACTCTTTCCATATTTCTTGAGCTTTATGCCGCCTTTCTTGTTGACGGCGTCCGCCCACGCTTCCATCAGACGCTTGAACGGCCCCACCTCCGAGGAGAAGTGCCCGCTCTGGGAGACCGTGGCTCCTATCAGGATCTGATCGGGAACATCTGCCGCGCCGGCGTGCAGCGGGAACAAACCCACCATCAGGACCATCATCACGGCGGCCGTCACGTGTGCCATGACTTTCATCTTTGCCTCCTTGAATCTTGGAATTGGTGATACCGACCCAAAGCTGTCACGATTGTCGAATGTGGACTCCATTGCATCATTGGGAGACTTCCCGTATATCGGTCCTCTGTCGGCGACCGGACTTAGTGCTCCGTTTCCTGAGTACGGTCGCACATTCAGTGAACACCCGGTAGCGTCCCGGCGTCCCTGCCGGGCGGGTTTGTAGGGGCACCCCCCTGTGGGTGCCCATGGGTAGGCACAGGGGCCTACCGCTACCAATCCGGCACGACGGGCAGGGACGCCGGTCCCATCCCGCGTCCCGCGGGATAGGGGCGCACCTGCGTGTGCGCCCAAATGCGGGCGGACACATAGGTCCGCCCCTACCGTAGCCCGGGCCTCCGTGCCCGGATCTTGTTCTTGCTTGCACC
>JAZDHD010000252.1:0-14145 GCA_043806215.1 Pseudomonadota bacterium
AGCGTCCCGGCGTCTCTGCCGGGCGAGAGATATTACGTTGTTTCCACTAGAGAATACCCCGGGCGTTTTCGGGGGACACGAAACCGTGTTTTGCCTCTCGGATCTCAGGGCAAAAACGGTATCATGTCCCCCGAAAACGCTGTTCCTCAAGGATCCAGCCGGTCGTTCCCGTCATTGCGAGGAGCACAGTCCCGCGCAGAACACGGGAAAGCAATCTCAATGCCTCGAAAGGCTGAGATTGCCGTGCCCTCCCAAAGCCTCGGGCTCGCAATGACAAACGTGAAGGCGTCCGCAGTATTCAAGGAGCGACACTACAGACGGGCCTGCGGTCTGAGAAGTGCCGCCGCCGGTTCTTTCCTACCTGATTACTTCCGCCGAGAGTGTGGAGTTGTCGCCAAAGGTCACGGTGGCGATGAGCCTGGAATTCGGATCCGACAGCAAGCCGTTGTCTGCTGCGTACAGATTCAAGGTCTGTTTGTTGGGAATGGGTACGTTCATCGGCCCGCCCTTGGGATTGATGAGCTGAAAAATCTTCGGGTACACCGCTACCCCAAGGTACATGACCGGCGGGCGTGGATCGCTGGACCACCGCACGATTCCGTCATGTGTCTTAATCTCCACTTTGGTGAGTCGCTTGTCGTCCACCTGGAGCTTCAGGATGAAGGTTCCGTCCAGGTAGCCGTCCTTTCTCGGTCTGGTGGAAGTGTTCACCAGATCTGCGATAAACCCTCTGAATTCGCAGGTAATGATGCCCCTGGCCTTTGGCGTCTCACCCGTGCCGGGCACGACCGTGGACGTGCTTGCCGTGGGCCGGCGGATATACTGCTGGTACGCGGACCCGTCCGCCAAGTGAACGATCATGCGGAGCTGCTGATTCGTTGAAGCCAAATCCCCTGGGTCCGCGACATAGAGGTAGAGTTCCGTCCGGTTTGAAATCGGTACTCTCACGGAACCGTCCGGTTTATTGATCAAAGCTTTCGCGGTCGCCTTGTATGCTACCCCCATACCCCAATTTCCCGGACTGGTACGTCCGGTTCCCCATTTCTTGGATATGCCGTCAAGGCTTTGAATCTCCACTCCCGTAATGAAATTGTTGGGAGTAACCTCTATGTCCAGGGAGAATACCGCGTCGGGTTTGCCGTCCGGCTTCATCCCGACGTACGGGCCTACCGCGTCCGTGGGGACGTAGCCCATCCACTTTCCAAGGAAATTGACTTGGGGACGCTGAGGTGCCGGGGCCGTTTGTTTTCCCTCATCAGACTTCTGAGAGGACCGGAGGGCCGGGCACCAGGTGATTTCACCGTCCGCGAACGTGACGGCGACCCGGTATTTCGTCTTCCCCTCTGCCACACTCCCGTTGTCCGCCACGTAGAGGTTCAGGTCTACGCGGTCCTTAACGGGAATCTTCACGGAGCCGTCCCTGTCGTTGAGAAGCTTGACCGGATCGGACTTCGACGCCACGCCGATTGCACTGCTTGCCGTTCCGGGAACCGTGTCCCAGTTGGATTTGATTCCATCCACGTTGCGGATGTCCAGCCCGGTAATGACCTTGTCCTTGGCCTCCACCGTCAGCAGGAACAAGGCGTCCGCCTTATCGTCGCCGGAAATCTGCTTGCCCGGACTTACGGCGTCGAAGTTCGAAAGCCCTTTCAGATACGCGGACATCCGGACCGGCGCCACCCCGAGCCCCGCCTCCTCCGTTGCGGGGGGAGCCCCTGCGGCCGCCTCGACGGGAGCCATCCATGCCTGACCTCCCGCGTCCGCCACGCGCAGAGTGAATCTCCTATCTTCTTTGGAGAAACCGCCGTCATCGGTGACGTAAAGAAGCAAGTGCTTGATCTTGGCCGGATCGATGTTGAGCGGCCCTCCGGCCTGGTTCAGGACCACCGAAGGACTGCGCGCATCGGTCACTGCAATGAACCCCGCCCCCTGAGTGCGACCCAGAGTGGTCCATGATGCCCGGGGGGCTGCGGCTTGAATCTGGATTTCCTTTATGGGGGGTTCGCCCGGCGCCGGTGTCAAGCTGAGGGAAAAGACCACATCCTGCTTACCATCCGGTTTCGCCGAGTTCTTGCCCACGATGTCGGTCTTCTTGGGACCGACGAAGGTGCACACGCCGCGCGGCGATGTCTGGGCACACGTATTCACCGGAAGGGATACGGATACCCCAAGCAACAAAATAAGCACAAGAAACCGTGACGATAGATGTTCAGGCAGAAGGAGCCTCCCCTACAGTGGAGCCATTAGATCGACGAAACTCCTCTATAATCCGCAATCTAGCTCATAAGACTATGAAATGTCAACCCAAAACTGGCCATCCTTGTACGATAACAGGGAATTCACCATATTTGATATTTGACTTCTCTTGCCCGCAAATGCAAAGCGGCCCTGCCGGAGCACGCTTTTCCCCGCTTCCGTACCCGCACCCTCTTGCTTTAGATTGACAGAATCGAGCGGCCAACCTTACAATTATGGATTCGCTCACCTTTCTCACCGGCAAAGGAGGACGTTGTGGTTAAGATCGGAATGATCGGGGGCTCGGGTTTCGATGACCCCGATTTTCTCACACATGTGACGACCGTCAAGAAGGGAACGCCGTACGGACCGCTCTCATCTGACTTGATCATCGGAATGTGCGGCGACGTGGATGTCGCCATTATCCCGCGCCATGGGAAGGGGCACCGCATAAGACCTTCCGCGGTAAACTACAGGGCAAACATCTGGGCAATGAAGGAGATCGGGGTAACGCACATCATTGCCACAAGTGCCTGCGGTTCGCTAAGGGAAGAAATCGAGCCGGGACATCTTGTTTTCCCCGACCAATTCATAGATCGGACGCGCATGCGGCCGAGCACCTTCCACGAAGGAGATCAAGTGGTTCACATCGCAATGGCCGATCCCTTCTGCGCACAGCTCGGGAAGATTCTTGCCGAGACCGCTTCAGCGGAAGGAATTGCCCACCACCCCAAAGGTACGGTTGTCACCATAGAAGGGCCCAGGTTTTCCACGAGAGCCGAAAGCAGGATGTTCCGTATGTGGGGTGGAGACATCGTGAACATGTCCACCGTACCCGAAGTCGTGCTCGCCCGGGAGGCCGGTATCTGCTACGCGCTCGCGGCCATGAGTACCGACTACGATTGCTGGCACCAAAGCGAGGAACCGGTAACGTGGGAAATGATCGCGACAACCATGAGCAAAAACGTGGAAAACGTCAAGAAAGTATTTTTTCACGCGCTCCCTCGGATTACCTTTGAGGAGTGCTCTTGCCGCACAGCGGTGGACACAGCCATGGTATGACGTGAAAGGCACCGGATAATGCGGGCCGCAAAGCCCGCCCCACAAGACAATGGTGCACATCGGGCTGCTGTGTGGAGGAAAGAACAATGGAACTGAAGCGACGCATTGAAATATCCTTGGGAAAGGAACCCGTAGACCTCCTTCTCAAGAACGGGCGACTCGTCAACGTGTTCTCCGGCAGCATTCACCACGCCTCGGTAGCGATCCATGAAGGCCGCGTCGTGGGCTTGGGTGAATACGACGCGGTTGAAACCGTCGACCTGGAAGGACGGTACATATGCCCGGGATTCATAGACGGTCATCTGCATCTGGAATCCTCGATGCTGAGTATTCCGGAATTTGCCCGAAACGTGGTGCCGTTGGGCACCACGTCGGTCGTCGCCGACCCCCATGAAATGGCCAACGTCCTTGGAACGGCCGGCATTCAATACATATTGGATTCCAGTGAGGGACTTCCGCTCCGGGTATTCATCATGTTCCCGTCCTGTGTTCCCGCAACTCCTTTTGAAACTTCGGGGGCAAGTCTGGGGCCCCGGGATATGGAACCTTTCAGGGATCACAAGAGAGTCCTCGGGCTTGCGGAAATGATGAATTTCCCGGGAGTCCTTATGGAAGACCCGGGGGTCATGGCAAAGCTGGAAGCATTCAAGGACAAGATCAAGGACGGCCATGCTCCGGGTCTGTCCGGAAAGGATCTCTGCGCGTACGTTCATGCAGGCATCACCTCGGATCATGAATGCACCACCCTGGAGGAGGCCCGGGAGAAGCTTCAAATGGGAATGCGCGTCATGATCCGGGAAGGATCCGCAGCGAAGAACCTCGATGCCCTGTTGCCGCTGATCAATGAGCACAATTCCCGCCACTGCTTCTTTGTCACCGATGACACCGACCCCGGGGACATCATCGAAAAGGGGCACATCAACCGGCTCGTCCGCAAGGCCGTGAGGCTGGGAACCGATCCTCTTCGCGCCATTCAGATGGCAACGATCAACACGGCCGAGTACTTCAAGCTTGAAGGTCTCGGAGCGGTACTCCCCGGCTACTTCGCCGATCTCCTGATCTTGGACGATATCGAGGAGATCTTGATCGACCGGGTGTACCAGGGCGGGCGCCTGACCGCCCAACGCGGGGAACTCCTCGTTCCTGTGATCCCCCCCCGAGGAGACCTGCCCACAAGCATGAACGTGAATTGGGAAAAAGTCTCCGATTTCTCGGTCGAAGCCCGAGGAACCTCGGTAAACGTCATCGAGGTCATCCCGGGACAAATCGTTACGAAAAGGAGCGTAGAGCCCGCGCCGGTTGAAGACGGCCGCGTGGTTTCCGATCCCGCGCGGGACATACTGAAGATGGCGGTTATTGAAAGGCATAACGGAACCGGCTCCTTTGCCGTCGGTCTGATCAAGGGGTTCGGACTGAAAGAAGGGGCCGTTGGCAGCACGGTAGCACATGATTCTCACAACATCATCGTCGTAGGAGTCACGGACGATGACTTGATGGCGGCAGCCAGAGGACTTGCAGAAATTGGGGGCGGCATGGTGGTGGTGAGTAAGGGTACCGTTACACGGCGGGTTCCTTTACCCATTGCCGGCCTCATGTCCAACGCCACGGTGGAAGAAGTGCAGGGCGCTCTTCAGTCCGCAACGGCCGCTGCGCGGGAACTGGGCTGCAAACTCGAGAATCCTTTTGCCACGCTGTCTTTCATGGCCTTAACGCCGATACCGGAACTCAAACTTACGGATCAGGGACTCTTCGATTCGGTCAACTTCAGGTTTGTCTCACTCTTCTGCGACTAATCTCCATTGCGGATCAAGGCGGATCCGACATTCGCGTCCCGCGTTGTATCCATGGGCACGAATGTCGGATCGAAATTATAGTGACGCGCTTTGAATTTCGCGGCGATCCTAACCCGGTTCCTCAACGCTCCGACCGATCGCTCCTGTCATTGCGAGGAGTGCAGTCCCTCGCAGAACGCGGGAAAGCAATCTCAATGCTTCATGAAAGGCTGAGATTGCCACGCCCTCCCAAAGCCTCGGGCTCGCAATGACAAACGTGAAGGTGTCCGCAGTATTCAAGGGGCGTCACTATATTATGGGATGGGGGGTTGACAGTAGATTCCTCGGTACACATAACAATAGTAACTGTTATTGTTTGGCATGAGGAATTTCAGCATGGAGAAGCAATTGAGAAACACCGAACAGCGTCGGGTAATACTGCAGGAACTGGCGAGAGTTGATACCCACCCGACTGCTAATGATGTTTATCAGATGGTGCGGAAGAGGCTTCCGCACATTAGTCTCGGCACCGTTTACCGAAATCTTGAAATTCTCTCACAAACGGGTAAGATTAAGACTATTGAATTGGCGGGCAAGGAAAAGCGTTTCGATGGGAGAACCGACACTCATTATCATGTAAGATGTGTGAAGTGCGGCAGGCTGGAAGACGTCTCTATTCAGATTATCCCCAACATTGCTGAAGCTCTCAGGGACCGGACAGGTTATAGGATTCTAGGGCATCGACTCGAGTTCGTCGGAGTGTGCCCTCGATGCTCCGAGCAGGATAGCGAGGCGCCTTGATGAAATGGTATGCGAGGGAAGAGATCCCTCGAACCCTTCTACGGACCGAGGCGACTTCTCGGGATACGGCCCCGGGAGGCGGTCAGACGCATAGCCGTCGTATCTAAGACCGGTTGATTTCGGGGCGGCACGAGTGCTGCGCCGATTTCTCCGCACAGTCTAATCCTCGGCACATGGTTGTTGAACCACATATCATCATGTAACCACAAGAAAAGGAGGCATCGAATGGCGGATTTGAAAGGCTCACAAACCGAAAAGAACCTGATTGCGTCTTTCGCGGGGGAGTCACAGGCACGCAATCGGTATACGTATTTCTCGTCGCAGGCGAGAAAGGAGGGCCTCGTACAGATTGCGCTGATTTTCGAAGAAACGGCCAATCAGGAGAAAGAGCACGCGAAGAGATTCTTTTCGCAGCTCCAGGGAGGAGATGTCGTGGTATCGGCACCCTTTCCTGCGGGAATTGTAGCGGGAACCGCGGAAAACCTAAAAGCTGCTGCTGCAGGCGAGAATCATGAGTGGTCGGAGATGTACCCCGGGTTTGCCAAGGTAGCCAAAGAAGAAGGATTTGAGACGGCTGCGAAGATTTGGGAAGCGGTGAGCGTCGCGGAAAAGCAACATGAGAAACGTTATCTTGATCTGCTGAGGAACATCGAGGCGGGCAAGGTGTTCAAGAGGGATGGGAAGGTGGTCTGGAGATGCCTGAACTGCGGGTACCTGCATGAAGGAACCGAGGCTCCCATGTCATGTGCTGCCTGTGCTCATCCCCAGGCCTATTTCGAATTGCTGGGCGAGAACTGGTAGGGGCCGATGAACAACCCGGGATTCATGACGGGCAGGGCATTGGAATTAATTCCGAAACACGGACAGGAGGTTCGAGACGATGACGGAAAGGCTTCAGATCTATAAGTGTGAAGTTTGTGGGAACATAGTGGAAATGCTTCATTCCGGCGCGGGTGAACTGGTCTGCTGCGGCCAAAACATGAAGCTCTTTGTTGAAAACACGGTTGATGCCGCCAAAGAGAAGCATGTTCCCGTGAAGGAACTTGTCGACGGTGGTCTGAAGGTCAAGGTGGGAAGCGTGGCTCATCCCATGGAGGAAAAACACTACATCGAATGGGTGGAGATAGTGGCGGAAGGCAAGGCCTATCGCCAATTCCTGAATCCGGGAGAAGCTCCGGAAGCGGTATTTCCCGTCGAGGGCGAATGGACGGCCAGGGAGTACTGTAACCTGCACGGATTGTGGAAATCATAACCGGGACTTCTCACGGCCCTTCCGGTAAGGATGTGGAGTATCGGGAGCGCATCACTGAGCCCGGATTAACCTGAAAGTCCTCCCCCTTCTCGTAGGGGTAGGCCCCCGTGCCTACCCGGGCGGCCACAGGGGGCCGCCCCTACAGCTGGGAATGCCTGTCCACCGGGCTCTGCCCGGTCTTCGGCTCGGAGTCCCGGGGGCTTTCATGGTCGGTTGTGATCCCCGAATCATGGGGGTTTGGGAGGGGAGACCATCTCCCCTCCGAGCCTCTCCATCGTGTGCCGAACGACCTCCGGGTAAACCGTACCTGCAAATGATCGATGACGAGGTATAACAAGTGGAAAATATGGAAGGAATCTATCAGTGCCAAACCCCCAATTGCGGATACATGTACAACCCCGCAAAAGGCGACCGTAAAGGAAAGATCGCCAAGGGGACGGGCTTTGCCGACCTGCCGGAAGACTGGAAATGTCCGATCTGCGGAGCGGGCAAGAAGATGTTTCAGCCTTTGATGCCCCCGGGCAAGGGTTAGCCGTGGGGTGGTCCCGTTCGCCGGTAACGGTTCTGTGTGCTATTCATGGAGCTTCCCGTCCCCGTCCGTGCACTGAACGATACTGCACGGTGTTCGTCGGGCCGGCGGGCATGACCACGTTGGTGAGCAACCTTTTCGGAAGGCGGAAGATAATGAGAACTCTCCTCGTGATGTTTACAGCTCTTACAATTGCCGCCGGCTTGTGCCCCCAGGCTGCGGAGGCCTCGGACACGTTCGGCGTCGACCAGGAGATCTTGGGCAGACTTCAATTCCCCCAGCCGAAAAGCGACGCGGCAAAGAAGTATCTTGGACTTACAGGGGAAGACAAGTTTACCCTGTCTCAAATTAAGGCCCGGACGGTAATCCTAGAGATTTTCAGTATGTACTGCACGATATGTCAAGCAGAGGCCCCTACGGTGAACGAGCTGCACCAATTGGTCGAAAAGGATGCCCGGTTGAAGGGGAATGTCAAGATTGTGGGCGTGGGAACGGGCAACACTCCTTTTGAAGTGGATGTCTTCAGAAAGAAGTACGATGTCGAGTTTCCTCTGTTTGCCGATGAGAGATTCCTGATGCAGAAGGCCGCACAGGGGAAAATCCGGACGCCCACATTCGTGACCCTTAAGATTGAACACGGGGAGAAGCTGGTCGTGCAAGGCGTCCACATCGGCAGGTTGGAAAATCCCGGGAAATTTCTGGACGGCTTGCCGGGGCCGGCAAGAGAAAAGTGAGAGGTGCAATCATGAACCTTGCACGAGCCTGTCTAATCCTTCTCTTCGCAGGGGCCGTCGGAGTCGTGGTCTTGGCATCGCCCGTGCTCGCCGGGGAACAGACGATTCACGACGGCATCTATGATCCCGGAAAACTCCGGCCCACGGACACCCGGGAGATGAAGCTCAAAACAGGCGATAAGGCCCCCGACTTTGAACTCAAGGATCTCTCGGGAAGGACCGTGTCCCTCAGACAATTTCTCGGCAAGAAGAACGTCGTACTGTCGTTTGTCCCGGCTGCCTGGACGCCTGTTTGCTCGAAACAGTGGCCCGGATACAACATTGCAAGAGAATTTTTCGACGAGAACGATGCCGTGATCGTCGGCATTACCGTGGACAACACGCCGACGTTGTACGCGTGGACCAGGCAGATGGGCGATCTCTGGTTTCCGGTGGCCTCCGATTTTTGGCCTCACGGCGCGGTTGCCGAGAAATACGGAGTCCTGAGAGGCGACGGAGTATCGGAGCGGGCTTTGTTCGTTATCGACAAGAGAGGTATCCTTCGGTACATCGATGTGCATGATATTAACGCAATGCCGAGGCTCGACGATCTTGTCGGCGCTTTGAGAAACTTGGAGAAGTAGAGCCTCGGGGCCGCTTGCCTCCGGGAGACCGTCCGGTGGAGGTGATCCGCATGAGATATCGTAGGATTAGGTTCGGCTTGGTAATGCTCCTGCTTGTGATGTCATCCACCGCGGGCTTCCCGGCCGACTCCCCCGTCAAGATAAGTGACGGCACCCAAGAGTGCATGGATTGTCACGTTTCTGTCACGCCGGGACTCGTGGAGGAATGGAAAAAGAGCCGTCATGCACGCACCACGGTCAAGGCAGCCCTCGGGAAACCAAAGGCCGGGCGCAGAGTATCTTCGGAAAACGTTCCCAAAGATCTCGCGGAAACGGCCATAGGCTGTGCGGAATGCCATACGCTGAACAACGGCGCGCATAAGGACGCGTTCAACCACAACGACCGCCGGGTTCACGTGACGGTGACACCGGCCGACTGCGCGGTGTGTCATCCCACGGAAGCGACGCAATACCAAGAGAATATCATGTACCACGCGCGGCAGAATCTCGTCGGAAACGGATTGTACCGCCGACTCATCAGATCCGTCAATGGCGTGCAAACCTTCCGCGATGGGAAGATCGTGCTCGATGCCCCCGACGAGCACACCAACGCCGACTCGTGTTACCACTGTCACGGCACTTCCGTCGAGGTCAAAGGAACGGTAACCAGAGACACCGACTGGGGCGAGATGACATTTCCCGTGCTGACGGGCCGGCCCAACCAGGGTGTGGGGAGATTCAACCCGGATGGAAGCAAGGGGTTGTGCACTTCGTGCCACAGCCGTCACCAGTTCTCCATTGAGCAGGCTCGGAAACCTTACACGTGTTCTCAATGCCACAAAGGACCGGATGTCCCTGCGTACAAGGCCTACGAGGTGAGCAAGCACGGCAACATTTTCTCTTCTTTGCAGAACAATTGGAATTTCTCCGAGGTGCCGTGGACCGTGGGGAAGGATTTCACGGCTCCCACATGCGCGGCTTGCCATGTTTCGCTGCTCGTGACACCCGAGGGAGACGTGGTGGCCGAGAGAAGCCACCGGATGAACGACCGGCTTCCATGGCGCATTCTCGGTCTCATATACGCGCATCCGCATCCCAAATCGCCCGACACCTCGATCATCAAGAATGAAGACGGCCTGCCGCTGCCTACGACGTTGACGGGCGAATGGGCAAAGCAGTATCTCATTGGTCCGGATGAACAGGCCGGCCGTCGCAGTAAGCTTCAGGCGGTATGCCTTTCGTGCCATACCAGAAGCTGGGTGGACGGGCATTGGGCCCGATTCGAAAACACCATAAAGGTCACCGACGAAATGACGCTCACGGCCACACGGATTATGAAGGAGGCGTGGGACAAGGGTGTTGCGGACAAGACCGACCTGTTCGACGAGGCCATGGAAAAGCGATGGGTGGAACAGTGGCTCTTTTATGCCAATTCAACCCGTTTTGCCTCCGCCATGATGGGAGCGGATTACGGAGTGTTTGCCAACGGCCGGTGGTACCTGTCCAAAAACATACGGGAGCTTCTCGACAGTCTGAAAATTCTGTCGACCATTAGAGGTCAAGGCAAGTGATTCGACAAGTGCCTGATATCTTTTCAAGGAGGAGAGTGAACTCATGGAAAAACTGACCTGGAAATGTTCGAAATGCGGTTACACCTTTGACGCCGAGGCGGGCCAGGCCCCGCCGGAAACGTGTGCGGGCTGTAAGGAAAAGTGCGAGTTTCTCAACGTAACCTGTTACACGCCGGATTGCGGATTCGAAGGCCAGGACCCGAGGCTGGGCAAACCACAGTCGTAGAAAGAGCGGTGTTCTCCATGAATTGCCGGATCGAGGGCACCGCCCAGAGGGCATGGAGACACACCTGCGGATAGAGAAGCACATGAAAGTCTTAGGAATTTACGGAAGTCCGCGCAAAGGGGGAAACAGCGACCTGCTGCTTGACGAAGCCCTCAAAGGAGCCGAGTCTTCAGGAGCGGAGGTTGCGTCAATACGCTGCTGCGATCTGCAGATCTCGGGCTGCATCGAGTGTGCCGGATGCGATGAAACCGGTGAGTGCGTAGTGGACGACGATATGCAGACCGTGTATCCCAAGCTCGTTGAAGCGGACGCGATCATCCTGGCTTCTCCCATCTTCTTTTACGGCATCACCGCGCAGGCCAAGGCCCTGATCGACCGGTGTCAGGCCATGTGGTGCAAACGCATGTTGGACAAGACCCCGGAACAAAGACGTATTCCGGATAACGGCCGGGGATTCTTGATATGTGTTGGAGCTACCAAGGGAGACAACTTGTTTCAGGGATCGGAGCTCACGGCCAAGTACTTCTATGATGCACTGGGCATGAGCTACGAGGGCGGGGTGTTCATGAAGAAGGTGGAAGCCAAAGGAGACATAGCCGGTCATCCCGAAACCATGAAGCAGGCGTTCGACCTGGGAATTACCGCCGCCTCTGCGGCAACATAAGATCGACGGGACTGTTCCTGGAACGGCCATGGCCGTTTCGTGCCGACTTCGCCACGACGATACATGAGAAGAGAGGAATTTAGTAATGCCCAAAGCATTGATTGTTTACGCTACACGGGCCGGGCAAACACAGAGCATTGCGGATCTCATCGCCGAAGGAATACGGTTCACCGGTTCAGAGGCAAAAGTAATTAACGCTACGGAAATCAAGAAAGAGGAAGATCTTGAAGGGTACGACGCGTATGTGTTCGGATCCGCTACGTATCACGGAGAGATGATGCAGGCCCTGAAGACGATGCTCTTTATCGCGGCCAAACTCGATCTCGAGGGCAAAGCTGCAGGATCCTTCGGCGCGTTCGGGTGGAGCGGCGAGGCACCGGACCGCATCTACGACACGATGAAAAATTTGTTCAAGATGGACATGGTGGGGTCGCCCCTCCGTTTGAAGTCGGCTTTGTTGCAGGGGGCCCTTCAGATGGCCCAGGATTATGGCCGGGAAATCGGCAAGAAAATCAGTGGATGAGCCGGCATGAAGCCTGCTCGTTTGTATCGCAGAGTCCGTGCAGGAAGATCGGCACGGCCCTGAGCACTACGTGAGGAGGAAGAACAAGATGAAAAGTTATACGTGTGATGTGTGCGGTTACGTTTACGATCCCGCGGTTGGGGATCCCGATAACGGCGTCGATCCGGGCACCCCGTTTGAAAATCTCCCGGACGGCTGGGTCTGTCCCGTGTGCGGCGCGGACAAAGACTCGTTCTCGCCTGAGTAACCGTTCCCCCGCACCGCCTTCCCGGGGACGGCACTTCTTGTTGACCGGGACCCGGGGGCGGCGGGGACACCTATGCCGACGGCAGGCACTTGTGCGATCTTAATGTGCCGGAGGCACATACGAATTTAGCCGGGGGATTCACCCCCCGGAAAACTGTCTCAAAAGTCGGTAAGTGGTGCTCATCGTGGCATCCCGCGTTCTGCGCGGGATTGGGCATGCTGCAACAAATCCCCCCCCTAACCCCCCTTTTTCTAAGGGGGGAACCGGCTCTTACCCCCCTTTGGCAAAGGGGGGCAGGGGGGATTTCCATTCGAAGCGGCTCCCTCCCGCGTTCTTCGCGGGATTCACTTCGCTCCGACAGTTTTGAGATGGTTTCCAGGGGCCCGGCCCTGCGGTTCAGGCGCTCCGGATTCTGCCCCGGAGCGCGATCAATGCCGAAGGCTTTCATTATTCGTTGCGGCTTGCTGAAAACCAAGACCCATGGAAGTTCATAACAACCATGGAACCTACTTTCCGAGGGAGGATAACATTGCGAACCATCGTAGAAGTGAAGAACGGTATCAACTGGGTTGGCGCCATCGATTGGCGTGTGCGAGATTTTCACGGTTATTCCACCTACAAGGGGACTACGTATAACGCGTTTCTCATACAGGACGAGAAGACCGCGCTCTTTGATACCGTCAAGAAGCCCTTCAAAGGCGATCTTCTGCACAATCTTTACAAGGTCGTCGACCCCGCCAAGATCGACTACCTGGTTGTTAACCACGTGGAACCCGATCATTCCGGTTCGATGCCGGAAATGATGGAAATCATAAAACCCGAAAAAGTCTTCTGTACCGCAAGGGGAAAGAAGGCCCTGATCGACCATTACCATAGAGAAGACTGGCCTTACGAAGTGGTGAAGACGGGTGACGAGCTCAGCCTGGGCAAACGCACCATTCAGTTCATCGAGACCAGGATGATTCACTGGCCCGACAGTATGTTTTCCTACGTCAAGGAAGACGCGGTCCTGTTTGCCAGTGACGGTTTCGGTCAGCACTGGGCTACCAGCGAACGCTTCAATGACGAGGTCGATGCCTCGGAGCTCATGAACCATGCCGCCAAGTATTACGCCAATATTCTCACGCTGTATTCCCCGCTCATCCGGAAACTTCTCGAGAGTGTTCTGGAAATGGGCCTCAAGATAGATATGATTTGTCCGGACCACGGGCTGATTTGGCGTGACAACCCCATGCAGATCGTCGAAGCCTACGATCGGTGGAGCAAACAGGTGCCCAGGCGAAAAGCCCTGGTCGTGTACGACACCATGTGGGAAAGCACCCGGACCATGGCCAAGGCAATTGCCGACGGGCTGATCGAAACCGGCGTGAGCACCAAGATGATGGACCTGTCGGTGGACCACCGAAGCGACGTCATGACCGAGGTGCTCGATGCAAAGGCGATCATCCTGGGATCTCCAACCCTCAACAATACCTTGCTTCCCCGCATGGCGGATTTCCTCTGCTACATGGGCGGACTGCGGCCGGCCAATAAGATCGCGGCGGCGTTCGGCTCTTACGGATGGAGCGGTGAAGCGGTGAAACTGATCAACAACGCGTTGGAAGACATGAAGATCGAGGTGATTGACCCCGGGATCCGGTTACAGTACGTGCCGGAGCATGACGGTCTGCACAAATGTGTGGAACTCGGCCGAAAAGTGGGTCAAGCAGTCAAGGACGCCGTAGGGTAGGGGCAGGCCCGGTGCCTGCCCCGTGTAGACGCGGGTACCCTTAGTGTTCTGTGGCGTAAATACGGTCGCACATTCTTAACCTCTTGAGATTGCCACGCCCTCCCAAAGCCTCGGGCTCGCAATGACATGGTTCAGCGTGGTGCCGTGACCGAAATCGCGTGCAACCACGAGATGTCATTGCGAGGAGCGCAGTCCCGC
>JAZDHD010000253.1:0-11304 GCA_043806215.1 Pseudomonadota bacterium
GCGTAAATGCGGTCGCACATTCTGCTCCTGTTACCGAGTCTGAGAACTGGAACCAGAGCGTTCCGGGCACGGAGGCCCGGGCCACGGTAGGGGCGGACCTATGTGTCCGCCCGCATTTGGGCGCACACGCAGGTGCGCCCCCTCTTGCGGCATGCAAGTGCACACACGGTTCAGTTTAGCTTTGAACCTCGGAAGAAGCAACGAGCCTGGGAACCACCGCTTACGGGTAGCGCACGGGGATCGGGGAAACGAGTTTGGGTTTGATGAGAGTCGGTCCGACTTTCTGCGGACACATGAACGGAGCGGGCGGTATTGGGCAACAAGGCGGCGGGGGCGGGCCGTAGGTCGCATAATGCGGCGGTATCCGTTGAAGATAGGTTGGAGATGCGCACAGGAAATACCAGACGCCGGTCTCTTTGAACCCCATCAGGGTTTGGTCCAACGGCGGGGCCTGTGGCCGTCCCATTCCGCCGGAATGAGCGTCGATGGACAGGAGCGACGGTATGAGTGCAAGAGCAATAAGTGTCAACAGTATCTTATGGTTCACAGGATAACCTCATATAAACTAGCCGTTATGAGGTATAACCTTACCATATTACGTAGTAAACTGCAATGTCATTTTATGTGTTCCGGGAAATGGATGGGTCACGGAGCGACGCGACGCCGTTCTTCTTGACTGATTACGTCGATAAAGGATACTTTGCCGAGACCAACAACTCGCCGGGAAAAAGCCGTCATGAGAGTACAATTATTTGCTACGTGCCTCGTGGATACGTTCTATCCGTCAACGGGAGAAGCAGTGGTCCGCCTGCTCGAGCATTTCGGCGTGGAAGTGGTCTACCCTCCGCGCCAGACTTGCTGCGGCAAACCGCCGGAAAGCGCGGGGTATGCCCGTGAAGCGACCAAGGCGGCCGAGCATTTCCTCAAGGTGTTCGAGGGGACCGATCCGCTCGTTATTCCCTCCGGATCGTGCGCGTCAATGGTGAAGAACCATTACCCCGGGCTGTTCAGGGACGATCCCGGCATGAGGCAAAAGGCAGTGGCCGCGGCAAACCGGACCTACGAGCTGACGCAATTTCTGGTGCATGTGCTCAAGGTCGATCCCACGGTGTTTTCCTGGAAGGGTAAGATCACTTACCACGCGTCGTGTCAACTCACCCGGGAGTTGGGTGTTGTCGAGGAACCCCTCCTGCTGCTCCGGTCTCTCAAGGGTGCGGAATTCATCCCGATGCCGCATGCGGATCGATGTTGCGGCTTCGGCGGGGTTTTCATGGGGAAACAGCCGGAGATTTCAATGGCTCTGGCCGATGAAAAGTTGGACTCGATTATTTCCACGGGGGCGGATACGGTAACCGGCTGTGATCACGGATGTCTCATGAACATCGCCGACGCGGTGAAACGACGAAGCGGAAACATTCAGGTGAAACACATTGCGCAGGTACTGGCGAAGGGATTATGAGGATCAATGCCCCAGGAATCGACTGACAAATCATTCAGACGGAGGATGTCGTGATGGACGAAGACAACATCGGACTCTTTCTCCGTAACGCCGCCAATGCCGCGGCGCAAACCGGTCGAGTCACGGATCTCGATGCAATGAACGAAGCGCTGAAGGAAATTCTGGGGACTGAAGGATCCGTTTATTGTCCGGGCGAAACGGAAAAGGAAAAAGCGGTTATCGTTCCAGAGGGGCGCCGGACCGATGATTATGTCAACGCGTCGATTTGCGTTGAGGAGGTCTTCGGGGCAATTGCCGAAACGGGCAGTCTGATCTGTACGAGCAAGGGCGGCCGAGCCGTCCAGGCCGGCCTGCTCCCCTCTCACCACGTGGCACTCCTCTCCCCGGAAAACATTTACCCGACGCTCGAGGACTTCTTCGCAACGTGCGGCGACTCACCGCCGACCAATATAACGTTTGTTACCGGTCCCAGCAGAACGGCGGACATAGAACTTACGCTGACCATAGGAGTTCACGGTCCCGAGCGTCTGTCGATCATTGTCTGTTGAGAGGTAAGGGGTCTTCTCAATTCGACTTCCGGGGGGCGGGCTGCGTTGCCCGCGCGGTCACCGGTATGCTTCTCGCCGAGGTTTTATGTTCGAGACAATAACCAGGAGTGTTGGGTCATCAATTTCATAAATGATTCTGTATGGGCCTTGCCGGACCCGGTAGGCTCCTTGTCTCTTGAGTTTCTTGCATCCATGCGGTCTTGGGTTCTCCGATAGAGCGCCTATTCGGTCCCAGACAAGCCTTTGGTAATTCTTCGGTAACGGATCCAAGGCTTTCGCCGCAGTATCTGAAAGGCTCAGCCGGTACAATATTCTACAACCCCAGCCGTGCCTTCACTTCTTCCCACGGAATCATCTTCTCCTTGCCTTCGCGGAGTCGACGCATAACCTTCAGATGGTCAATCAAGTCCTCTCTATCTTCCGGATCGTCGAGATCCTCCAAGGCCGCTTGAACTTCCGGATCGGCCAGGATTTCTTCGGTCTCAGGGTCCATGGCTGTCGGTTCCGTGACGGGCGCTGTGGACATGGTCGTGACCTCCTAGAACCTGGAATAACACAGACGAGAGCATTGGTGCAAGATTTCCGCCAGGTTTCATGGGAAACGCCGCTGATTATCGGCCTCCCCGTGGTGACGATGACTCGGGTTTCCACACGTTGGTGTAGCAGAGAGACTACTCATTCGTTCCGCATCCGGATATAATATGGGTGCGCGTTGGGGCCGGGCATCGAAATGCCTGCCCGACTTCGACGGCGATAAAGTGAAGGATGCCGTGACGCGGATGAAGGTTCCCGCTTGCCGAGACACTCCGTTCCCCGTAAGATCGACCATCGGCCGAGTCGTTCCTCGGACGCGGGCGTAGAGAATAGTGTTTCGGATTATCCGTTTCCCATATATAATCCTCATTTGGGAAATCAAGGATCCGTATTCACGGCGCCCTGAAGAGGAAGTCGACGCCGTGGGGAAAGGCCTCACAAACTGAGACACCCGAACTGAGAGGATGTACCATGCATGTCGTTACCGTATCAAGGCAGCTTGGGAGCCTGGGAGATGTAGTTGCCGCCATTGTGGCCCGTGAGATGGGCTACAAGCTCATCGGTCCGGATCAGGTGCAGCAGCGCGCCAATGTGTGCGATCCGGAGTACAAAGATGCCTGCTCCATTTACGAGTCGGAAAAAGGCCCCGGTTTCTGGGAGCGGTTCTTCTTCGATACACCGTCGTTTACAGCGTTGTTCGAATCGTTGACGTATGAGTTCGCGAGCCAGGGAAACGTGGTCATTGTCGGCCGCGGATCCCAGCTGGTCTTGCGGGAGGTGCCCGGCGTTTTCAGCGTACGGATTGTGGCTCCTTCTCAAGTCCGTGTGGACCGCATCGCCGAACGGTATGGGGTGAGCAAAGAGGCCGCCTCGAACATCGTCCGCAAGCACGACAGGGAACGCCGCGCGCTGATGCAGTCCATCTTTGATCATGACGACCGGGATTGGGCTCTCTATGACGTCGTTCTCAACACCACCCACTACACGGCGGACGCGGCGTCGGAAGTGGTCGTCAAGGCTGCCCGAAAGATGACCGTGGAACCCGAACCCGAGGACCTTCTTGCAAGATTCGCTGCCATGGCGATAGCGAAGAGGCTGGAAACGGTCATCAAGAAGCGTCTCACGCCGGCCGTCGCATGGCAAGTGAAGGTCACCGGCGAGCCGGGAGGAGTGATGATACTCACCGGACGAGTGGGAGACCGGAAGGACAAAGAACAAGCCGCAGACATCGCTCGGGGTTTTCCGGAGGTCACTGCGGTGAAAAACGAACTCATGGTCACCCAACTTTCTTGGGGATACTGAGCGGCCGGTTTCATAATTTCGGCGCCGGCTTAACCTGGAATTGTCGGAGTCCTCAGATTCCCCCCTTTAGTAAAGGGGGGTTAGGGGGGATTTTTTTGATTCATAAATCCCCCCAGCCCCCTTTTTCAAAGGGGGAACAAGAGGAAATGTCCTTCAGGATAGGTGTGCTCCCGACCAAGGACATAAAAGTTAGCGCCTATGGGCCTTCCCCGGGGAGACGCATGGCTTTCCAGTTTGCCCGGGACCTTGATCCGGTGAAGTCTTTGTCGTTGCCCGTTGCGCCGTGCAGGATAGCGGAAATATCATGTCGGACGGTATTCAAATCGTCATCGCCCTCGTTTTTCTGGTCGCGGTCTTCATCCTTACCCGGGTAGGCATAGCGTGGAAGCTCAGACGGGCGGCCGGTTCCATAATCAAGGAACTGGAATCGCAAGGCGCGGTCGATGTGGTCAGCGCGGCTGAACTTCCCTATTCAAAACCCAGCCTCCTGCGTATCGGAATGAGGGACTATAATTATAAGGCATTGGAATTACTTATGACCGAAGGTGCAGTGGGTAAGACGGCCGGCAACAAATACTATCTTTGCATAGCGACGGCACGGGAGAGGGATCATATTGATCCTCGGACAAGCGGGTGATGCCGGCGAAACCGGAGAAGTCTTCAAAGCATCGGCCGGGTTAACGGGTTTATGTTAGGGAGCAGCCCCCATGAAAGATAGCCTGAAGAAGGAACTCGTTTCCATCGTGACCCCGGAAAGGGCCACCGACGCGCCCGAGGACCTCGTTGCCTATTCTCTCGATCCACACTTGGAAGAACACCGCCCCGACATCGTGATGTACCCCGTGTCTACCGAAGAGGTCTCCTCGATAATGAAGACGGCACATAGGGAGGCCATACCGGTGACGGTCAGGGGATCGGGCACCAACCTTGCCGGTGAGACGGTGCCCGTCCGGGGGGGAATAATCCTGGCGATGTCCCGTATGGATGCAATTCTCGAGATAGACCCGCACAACCGCCTCGCCAGGGTTGAGCCGGGGGTCATTAATTACGATCTCCAACAGGCTGTGGAAAAATACAATCTTATGTATCCTCCGGACCCGAGTTCGTGGAAAACCGCCACCATGGGCGGTAACGTGGGAACCAACGCCGGCGGTCCAAAGACCCTGAAGTACGGCGTCACCCGCGATTACTTGCTGGGACTAACGGTGGTGCTGGCCAACGGGGACGTTTTGAAGACCGGAGGGAAGGCGATCAAGAACGTTACCGGCTATGACCTGACGAGACTCATCTGCGGGTCGGAGGGAACCCTGGGGATCGTCACGGAGATTATCGTCCGCCTGATCCCCAAGCCTCGGGCGACGCGGACCATCATGGCCCATTTCCCTCGCCTGGAAGATAGTTCCGACGCGGTTTCGTCCATCATCTCAAGCGGAATAGTGCCTGCGGGCCTGGAACTCATGGACCGGGTGGTGATAGCTGCGGTAGAGGCGGACTCGCATTTGGGCCTGCCCACGGATGTCGACGCGGTTCTTCTCATCGAGGTGGACGGCGAGCCGGAGAGTCTGAATATGCAGGTGGAGAGGATCGAGGCGATTCTCAAGGAAAAGAATGCTTCCGGGGTGATTGCCGCGGAGACTCCCGAACAGGCCGAGAAGCTCTGGACGGGACGTCGGGCGGCATTCTCCGTGATGGCACGGCTCAGGCCCAACGCGATCATCGAGGATGCGACGGTGCCGGTTTCGAATCTCACCACAATGGTGAGGAAAGTCACACAAATAGCTGAAAAGTACAAGCTCCGGATAGGGGTTCTGGCCCATGCAGGCGACGGAAATCTCCATCCATTGATTCTTTTCGATCACCGCGAAAAGAGTGAATTGCATCGGGTGGAAGCCGCGATCGGTGAGATATTCCGGGAGGGCCTGGCACTGGAGGGGACGCTTTCCGGAGAGCACGGCATCGGCATGTCCAAGGCTCCTTTCCTCCAATTGGAGTTGGATTCGGTGGCCATGGCGGTTACCAGGAGTATTAAGCAAAGCCTGGACCCCAAAGGGATTCTGAATCCCGGCAAGTTCGTCTGATCTCAGTGCCGGATTGCCCTCATACGGTTGCGGATTGCGTTTCCGAGGATATGTCGCCGGATTTAGTACGGCATTTCATAAGTTCGGTTACATATTTTCGTCTCGTTACCGTGTTGGGTGCCGGCAAGAATAATATCCGGGCACGGAGGCCCGGGCTACGAAAGACAGAGAAAAAGCGCGTCGTACATCGTGGGACGGGCGTCCCTGCCCGTCATCTTCGTGGGCTCAGGTTGTGCGGCCGCATTTACGCCATGGAGCACTTGGGCCACAGGGTACTGTTCCTTCGATTACCTGAATAGGAAATGCAATGTTTGCAGAAAGCGTAGTGGAAGATCTTCACAACTGTCTGAAATGTGCCGCGTGTCAGGCGGTGTGCCCCACGTACAAGGTGACCCGGATGGAGCGGCACGCACCCCGCGGACGCATACAGATGGTCAAGAAATACCTCGAGGGAGACTTGACCGTTTCGCGAGGGCTTCATGAAGCCCTCATGAGCTGCATATTGTGTGAGTCCTGCGCACACGCTTGTCCGAGTGGAGTCCGTCTGGACCGCGTATTCGAGAACATGCGCATGGAGCTTCACGAATCTCTCGGTGCCAAATTGCCCAAGAAGGCTCTGTTCGCGGCGCTGAAGAACCCCATGTTGTTAAGATTGGGGGCCCGGATTGGAAGACTCGGTCAAACGGCTTTCCTTGCACCCCTGAATATCAAGTGGAAACTCGGCAGGATTCCGGTCAATCGGCTGCCCACATTCAACCGGAGTTCCTTTCGCAGCAGGATGGGGGAGATTGTGCCGGCTAGAGGACGGCGACGGGGACGGGTCCTGTACTTCACCGGGTGTGCCACGGATCTCATCAACGAGGATGTGGGCGACGCAGTCGTAAAGGTGCTGACGGGACTCGGCATCGAAGTGGTTATTCCTCAGGACCAGGTATGCTGCTCCGTGCCCATATTCCTCAGCGGTGCGAGGCGGGAGGCGGTCCCAAACATCGAGAAAAACCTGTCCGTCTTGGATAGAGACGATGTCGACGCCATAGTGGTGGACTGCGCGACCTGCGGAGGGGGCCTCAAGAAGGGCATCCCGCATCTCGTCGAAGATCTTGGACTCGACACGGAAAAGGCGCATCGGGTTGCCGCAAAGGTCAAGGACGTAACCGAGATCGTTGCCGAACGGATAGAACAGGTTGAATGGGATACGCGCTCTGCTCGGTCCGGAGTGGCGGTCACGTACCACGACCCCTGCCACCTAGTCCGGAGCATGGGAATTTCCAAGCAGCCCAGAGCCCTTCTTGATGCACTCGAAGGCGTACGCCTGGTGGAAATGGCCGGTGCGGATCAATGTTGCGGGGGCGCAGGTTCCTTCCAGTTCGAGCATGTGGAGATTTCGGCAAGTGTCACCGGAAGAAAGAAAGAGAATGTCCGGTCCACCGGGGCCTCCATAGTGGCTACCGGATGCCCCGGTTGCCGCCTTACCCTTTCGGGGAATCTGGACGAAGAGGGGGACCCGTTGGTCGTTCACACCATTCAGCTCATGGCGGAACGGGTTTGCTAACGCTCCGGGATTACGTTCTTAGTGTTTTATGGCATAAATACGGTCACATATTCAAGGCAACGATCCCGGCTTTGGTAGCGCGGGCCTCCGTGCCGGTACTCTTTGATCATGCGCCCGGCAGGGACGCCGGGACGCTACCGGGCCTTCACACGAACACGACAACGTATTTGCGCCATGGAGCACTTAGGGGGGCGGAATCAAGAGCCGGCAGGCCGTCTCCCTGGGGGAAGGGAGCCCCGGTCAGATCTTCAGATTTATGGACCTCACGAGTTTGCGGAGTTCCTCCAGGCTCTCGTCCGATATCGCCGTGATCTCGAAGCCGCCGACCCCGGTTCCCTCGTCATCCCGTCCGTCGGTCCATATGCATGTTGCCTGAAACTCGAATGGAGCGATATCGCTAAGGGTGTCTCCCAGGGCCACAATCGTCAGTGCTTCCCCCACGTGGGCTTGGACGCCCCACAGCCGTGCTCCGCTCTCCGTGATATCGATAACTCTCCCCTGAACCTCGGGTTGGCCCACCGCGTATACCGGCATGTCGAAATCCAGGTCGTACCGGTCATCCTTCCGCTTGTCGTTGGAGACTTCCGTTTGAAATCCTCGGGCCGGATCAGGGCGCCGGGCTTCGTTGCCCCCGATTCGTTCCCTCCACACGCTTTGGCTGTTCCGACGGGGAAACGACATCAATTCGGATCCTTCTTCCGGCCTCAAGAGGCCTGAATCGAACAGATCCTTGAAATGGCTGCGAAGTTCCGAATATGACAAACGATATTTCTCCATCAGAGCATTGTCCGTCATACCCATGTGGAGATCGTTGAGTAACCGTGTCCTTACGGATTTGGACCGGGGCATGGCCATTACCTCTCACTTTCATTCCAATCCTTGAGTGCGGGACATTATTAGATAATTATATCACAGAAATTTGCAAGTGGAAAGAATGGTCCGCGGGCTAAGTGCGCGGTTTCCCAAATTCGGTCTCGCATCCAAGGCAGGAAAACCTGCTTTGACAGCGCCGGCCTCCCCGCGTTCCGCGGGGTATTCTTTAGTGGACACAACGTACTATCTCTCGCCCGGCAGGGACGCCGGGACGCTACCGCGTGTTTACAGAATGCGTGACCGTATTAATGCCACAGAACACTAAGTGAGGAGAATCCTCGGGGACGTTTGCGGAGGCTGCGGGGTTCAAGAAGGTAGGGGCAGGCTTCACCTGCAATAGCTCGAATCGAAAAAATCGGGATAAAGCTTTTTCGCACAGTCGGGACATATGCTGTGCGTGAAATCCGCGTCGGAATGCTCCCGGACGTATACCTCCACCTGGGTCCAGTATCCGCCGTCATCGCGGATCTTCTTGCAGGACGCGCAGATGGGAAGCAGCCCGCTCAGGATTTTGACCTTGGCCAACGCGTCTCGGAGCTGGCGTACCAGTGTGGTGAGTTCTTCTTCCGCTTTCTGCCTTTCACCTACTTCCACGGTCAATTGCTGGGTTGTCTCCATAAGCTCTACGGTTCTTTGCCTGACCCGCTCTTCCAACAAATCCCGGGCCGCCCGCAAGCCCGCCTCTGCTTCCTTGCGTTGGGTAATATCATGTTTCATGCCCCAGAAGCCCAAGATTCTCTTATTCTTTACGTTGCCGACCAGGGTGACCTCATAGTATCTCGGCTTGCCGTCCGCGTCCCGTTCGCCGGTCTCGAAGGTGCGCACGGAAAAGCCCCTTTCGATCCACCACTGGTATTGCCGCCGATAATCGCCTTCAAACGGAAAGATCTGCCTCAGCTTCCTACCCTTGAGAGAGTCTATGTCGGTATGACCAAACATTCCGGCGAACTGGCGGTTTCCCCCGATAAGTTCGGCCTCGCCCAGATCGTCGATCATCTTGTCGGTGTCATTTTCCAAAGACAATGGGGCTTCCAGCAGGAATTCGGATATCCCTATGGGAAAAATGCCGACCAACTGCTGATACTTCTCGTTGAGAATGAGCTGTTTCTTCTCTCCGGTGAGATCCTCGATGATCGCCAGAATGGATCTTTGTCTCTTGAACCGTACGGAACGGAAATGAATCCTGCACCACAGAATCTTGCCGGCAACTTGCAGCAGGCCCTCGTGCACCTGGGTCCTTCTTTCGGACCGTACTCTGCCCAACAGGCCGAGAATATGCCGCCTCTCCGCAGTACCCGGAATCAACGAAGAGAAGGATGAGCCCACCAAATTGAACGGATCCGCGGCGATCGTCCCCAAAGCTTCATTGGCAAATACGATGGATAAGGACGAGTCGAGAAGCATTGTTGGAATCGGTATTGCTTCCAATAACTTACCAAATGATACGTCCTTAACTCGACTGAGATCGAAGCTCCCCGACGCTGTCACGTCTTTGGTAAACAGGCTGTCCAGATCGATTGATTGAGTTGCTTGCTGAGTCGCCTGCAGAATGCTCGGATCTACTGACGGTTCGGTTCCGCCGGGAAACGGTGTGCTTTCTTCCTTGGTCATTGACTTAACCCCATTCCTTACTCAATCAATCCGCGCCGGCCGATTCGTCATCTCTTCTGAACATGCGTACCCCGCCATGCGTCAACGCTGATCGAATGGGCTGTGATGTTTCCCGTCCCGGTGGGTTGGCTGGGCGATTCTTCACGGTTGCGCCGCTTACCTGTGACCACACTCACACTGTTATCACACCGGCTCGACCCTGCTCAAGCACAAAAGATTGCACTACCGACCTCTCGGCGAAAACGCGGCCCTCGGAGCGACGGATAATTTTCCGAGGTGTTCTTTGCCTCGAAGGCGGGGCTCCTTCAAGTTCGACGGGCCGAGGAAAAGCAGAGACGCAGACACTGATCTTTGTGCGTTGCGGTTCGAAATGGTATACTTATTCATGAAGCGACAACGGTGCCTTAGTGCGCGGTTTCCCAAATTCGGTCTCGCATCCAAGGCAGGAAAATCTGCTTTGGTAGCGCCGGCCTCCGTGCCGGTATTCTTTAGTGGAAACAACATACTATCTCTCGCCCGGCAGGGACGCCGGGACGCTACCGCGTGTTTACAGACCGGCACCGGATGTGGTGAGCGAAGCGAACCGCATCTGTCGAGAAAAGACCGCGAACGATGCGGTTCATCCCGCTGAAAGCGGGATTCACCACATCCTACAAAAATGTGCAACCGTATTGGGGAAACCGAGCACTTAGTACAGAGAAGCAACCACGAAAGGGGGCGGCAATGGCGGTCAAGGTCTTGATTACCAGGGAGTTCGAAAAGGACAAATTGGACCAAGCGTATAAGCTGCTCATGGAGCTCAGATCCATGGCAACGCTCCGCAACGGCTATTTGTCGGGAGAGACCATCATCAGCGCCGACAACCCCAACAAGTTGGTGGTCATCAGCACGTGGGTGACTCAGAAGCGTTGGGAAAACTGGCATGCCGATCAAAGACGCAAGGATTTCGTCAAGAGGCTTGAAGATGAATTCCTTGCAGCACCCGAACATGTGGAAGTGTTTTTTGTCGGCGAGAAGATTCCCGAGTGGGTGGACATGGCATGATGCCTCACTTTGCCGTTGTCGGAAACTCCATCCGAAACTCGGCGTTCTTGATCGTTTCCCGTAACCCCCCGCGCCGAGGGCCCGGGGGAGTACGGGAACGGACGTGGTCTCGGGCTTTCGGTTCCTTCTCGTTCCTGTAGGGGTAGGCCCCGTGCCTACCCAGGCGGCCACAGGGGGCCGCCCCTACAGCCTGGGAATGCCTATCCGCCGGGCTCTGCCAGGTCTTCGGCTCGGAGTCCCGGGGCTTTCATGGTCAGTTGTGATCGCCCTATCATGGAGGTTTGTCACAAGATCCATCAGGAG
>JAZDHD010000254.1:0-23297 GCA_043806215.1 Pseudomonadota bacterium
CATGTGAACGCGTACAGATGCCGCCTGATCACCCACGCGAATCGGAAACCCGGATTGCGGAAGCCCGACACGGCAAAATCAAGCAACCAAGGAGCTGCAAATGCCCTACGCACAGATAGACGGACGATCAATCTATTACGAATTGCACGGCCATGGTGAGACGGTCGTGTTTATGCACCACGGCTTCGGCAGTTCGAGGATGTTTAAGGACGTATATCCGAGGTTTGTCGAGGCAGGCTACCGGACGGTACTCTTCGACCGAAGGGGGTACGGGCAATCGGAACCCGGGTCCGATTTCGGCACCTTCTTCACCAGTGACGGGTTCTGTGATGAAAGCGTGGAGGATTTCAACGTGTTGGCCGAAATGCTCGACCTACGGTCGTTTCATATCGTGGGCCAATGCGAAGGAGGCGTTATCGGCGTAATGTATGCCGGCAGGTTTCCCGGCCGGGTTTCGTCGCTGGTGATTGCCAGTACGCTGTGCTTCAGCACAAGAACCATGGTGGAATTCAATACTTCCCATTTTCCGGCGGCATATCATGAGCTTGATCCGGGTATCCGGGACAAGATGATTCAATGGCATGGGAGCGAATGGGCGGAACCATTCTATGAGATGGCTCGGACACGTGGAGGCGCCTACGGAATCGGGACATTTGACCTGAGACCGCGGTTGCCCTTCGTCGCCTGCCCCACACTGGTCCTCTACCCGGACAGGAGCGCACTGTTCGAAGTGGAACAGGCGGTTCATATCTATCGCAATCTCCCCAACGCAGAGTTGGCGGTTATTCCGCGGTGCGGGCACAATACTTACGACCAGAAACCCGATGAATACGTCCGCCATATCATGGCTTTTCACAAGAGGGCCATGGCCGACCCGCGGACCGCGCAGATGGATTTCTCCATGACCTGTCTCGCTCCCGTTCCTTCGAAGCGGGGATCGAAAGATCTAAAGCAACTTAAAACAACTTGATTCTAAGCTAAAGAAATGATAAAGCAATGTCACGTATAGGAGTGTGCTTATGGAAGGCGAAAAAACCTTGTGTGTCATGTGTGCCTGGAGACAAACCTGCAACAAGAAGTTCCTGATGGATGGAGCCACCACCACCAGGTGCCTCGAATACACGCGGGATCTCACTCTCAAGGCTCCTGTGCGAGAAGAGGACGAGTCAAGTAATCGGAAGTAATATTGATATGTTGAATCGTAGGGCAAGCGACGGCGTACGGGTCCCCGTCTTACTTCAGACATTAGCCGGCCGTGAGATTGCGGCAGTGGACAAAACGAGCCTCGTAACTATAATGCTTCGACCGGGTACGCCCGGCCGTTTTCCCCGGAACGATTCTCGAGGTGCCTGATTGATGAAGGAACGTATCGGATCAATTGTAAGACAAGCTCTTGTCGCTTGTGCGGACGAGAAACGGATAGCTCTTCCGGAAGTGGACACACTCAAGATAGAAGTCTCCCGAAGCAAGGACCAACGCTTCGGCGACTACGCGACGAACGTTGCCCTGACGCTGGCAAAACCGCTGGGAATGAAGCCCCGGGATCTTGCGTCCTTGATAAGGGAACATCTGCCCGGCGAGGCTTCGATCTTCGAAACCGTAGAGATCGCGGGACCGGGGTTCATCAACTTCTCGTTGACCCGCGAGGTGTGGGAAGACGTGCTTCACACGATTCACAACCAAAATGGGGCCTATGGCCGAGCCGAGAAAACCGAAGCGCCCAAGGTCCTCCTTGAATTCGTGAGCGCCAACCCCACAGGGCCTTTGCACGTGGGACACGGCAGAGGAGCGGCCGTGGGCGACACCCTGGCGCGATTGCTCAGGGCATGCGGATACGATCTCGCGACCGAATACTATGTGAACGACGCCGGCAACCAGATGAAAATCCTTGGACGGTCTCTCCTTCTCCGTTACCGGGAGCTTATGGGCATCGAGATCGAGTTTCCCGCGGACCACTACCGAGGAGACTACATCAAAGACCTGGCCTCGGAACTCGTGGGAACGGACCTGGGCAAACGTCTTGCGGAACTGTCCGATGAAGAGGCCGTGGAACCGGCCACACGGTATGCATGCGAAAGGATACTGGACGGCATCAAGGAAGATCTGTCGGTTTTCGGGGTGACGTACGACGCGTATTTCAGCGAGACAAGGCTTCACGAGTCCGGCGCGATCGAGGCCGCTCTGGAGGAGCTTCGTTCCAGGGGGAGAGCCGAGGAAAAGGACGGGGCTCTGTGGTTCACCATGGACGGCGACGAAGACGAAAAGGATAGGGTCCTGGTCCGTGCCACGGGAGAGCCCACCTACTTTGCGGCCGACGTCGCTTATCACAAGGACAAGCTCGACAGGGGATACGATCTGCTTGTGGACATCTGGGGTTCCGATCATCATGGGTACATCCCGAGGGTGAGAGCCGCAGTGGAAGCTCTGGGATACCAACGGGACGTTCTACGCGTTCTCCTCGTGCAGTTCGTTACGCTCGTACGGGAAGGGGAGAAGATCTCCATGTCCACCCGTTCCGGCGAGTTCGTTACGCTCAAGGAGGTCCTGGACGAGGTCGGTGCGGATGCGGCCCGTTTCTTTTTCCTGAGTAAGAGATGCGACAGTCACCTGGATTTTGACCTCGATCTGGCAAAGAAGCAGTCCCGGGACAACCCGGTATATTACGTACAGTATGTTCACGCGCGAGTGTGCAGCATCTTCCGCATAGCAGCGGAGAGGGGCATAGATGCGGATATGACCGACCCGGATCTTTCGGTTCTTTCCCTTCCGGAAGAGCTGCGTCTGATCAAACACCTGGCCGACTTCCCGGACATGTTGGCCGAAGCGGCCGAAGCGCTGGAACCTCACCGAGTTACCTTTTATCTTATTGATCTTGCAGAGTTGTTCCATGCGTACTATCACGACAACCGGGTTCTCACCGAAGAATCGGAGACAAAGAAGGCTCGGCTTTACCTGGTCGATGCGGTACGCCGGGTAACGGCCAACGGACTGGACATCCTGGGAGTTTCTGCTCCGGAGAAGATGTGACGCCGGCGACAGGAGTGCCCACATGATGTTTAACCTGATGTAATCATTGGGAAAGCGAACGTATCCGATGGGATTTTTCAACATTCTCCGGAAAAGAGGCGGCGGGCAGTCCCGGCCCTCGGCCAATCGACAGGCCGCCGGAGATGAAGCCTCTCCGAAGAACGGACCGCTCACCCTCGCGGTGGCGGCCGCGTTCGTCATCATGGTTGCGCTGGCAGCGGTGAACCTCCGGTTGATTCGGGACCCGTCCATTGCGTGCAAGGCGTTTGGCCCCTCAGTGCCCAGCCGGCCGGAGGCGGGTCCGGGGTTGGATTGTTCCGAGGCAAGTGAGGTCAAGAAAGAGGCTTGCGAAGTGAAACCCCAGGTTACGTTTTACGAGCAGCTCAAGACGGTGGACGAGCAGACGCAGGAGGTCTCCCAAAGTGCCGGGGATGCCCCCCCCGGCCCGCCGAGTGAGCCCCCCCGTGCCGTGAGCATCACCCCGCCCGAGAACAACAAGAATAACAACTCCCCTTTGCAAGCAAGCAGCCCCCCCCCGGCGCCTGAGCCGTCGGATGCCTCGGGAAGCCTGAAGCTCCCTCAAACCGCGCCGGGGAACAAGCGATATACCGTTCAGGTGGGGGCGTTTACGGATCCGGGTATCGCCAAGCAGTGGGCCCTCAAATGGAAGGCGCGCGGCTACATGGTTTCCCTCAAACCCGTGGCCCGACCGAGAACCGGTGTAATCTACCGTCTGTATCTGGGAAGTTTTTCCTCGGAGACCCAAGCGGACGAATTAGTGAAGAGACTCAAGTCAAAAGAGGGAATTAGTGCCTTACGTCTTGTCGTCCGCAATTGACATTTCCTAGGGACTTGAAAACATATTGACCTACGCTCGGTGCATAGCGGAAAATGTACCCGCATTGATTGCACGTGGAATCGCGTTCAAACAATCGCGTGATCGCCGTTTTCCGTCACGCCGGTAATTGCGCAGTTGTTTGTCCACCCATCGAGTACCCGACCGGGACGGCGTGCCGGGGGTGCAGCGCGTTCTTATTCGTCTCTTGAGAGATTCGGCGACCCGGGCCCGGAAAATTGAACTGCGACATGAACCCGTGTGAAATCGTGAAGTGTTTCGACAAAGACGGCCGTCCCTTTGAAGTGGAAGAACGGAGCATTGACTGTCTGTCTCAGCTCATGCATATGTACGGGAATTTCTTCCCCAGGGCCATAAGTCAGGGGCTCCCGCCTTCGAATGATGTCGATCTCAAGGGGTGGGTGTGTAAGCTCTTGGATTCGGGATGGAACTTCGTGTGCAGGCAGGACGGCATGGTCGTGGGGCATGCGGCGGTACTTCCGGATCTGAAGAAGGCGGACGGTGAATATGTGGTCTTTGTGCTCCAGGCCTACCGCAACAAAGGGCTGGGGACCGTGCTTACCGAGGCGGCCATGCGGAAAGCGGAAATTGAGGGGCTTGAAATCATGTGGCTGACCGTGGAGGCCTTTAACTTTCGGGCGATTAAGGTTTATAAGAAGGTAGGCTTTGAATTTTGCGATGAATGCGAGAGAGAACGCACCATGGTATTGAGGCTGTGAACCGTTGCGTGGAAAGGAAGACTTCGCGGGTCTCCTTTTCGTACTCTTGGGAGACAAATGGGGTATATTGCGTGAGCAGTCGGACGGATGGTGTGAAGAGGTGATCAGTGGCGTTTAGTGTCGGCATAGTACGCGATTCCGGTTATCTGGAGCACAAGCCGGGACTCGTCCATCCGGAGAGCCCCAATCGTCTGAGAAGCATCTACCGGATGCTCGACAAGGATTTCCCCAACGGTCTGGACGTGATCGCGCCGGAGCTTACCACCCTCGAGCAACTGGAGCTGGTCCACACGCCTCAGTATGTCAAGCAGATCCTGAGCACTGCCGAAAGGAGTTACACCAATTTGGCACCCGATACCCCCGTGTGCGCGACCACCTACAGGGCGGCGTGGCTGGCCGTCGGCGGGTGTATCAAAGGGCTCGACGCTCTGATGACGGGCCGTTGCCGGGCATGCTTCTGTCTGATCAGGCCTCCGGGACACCACGCGTTGGCGGACCGGGCCGGAGGATTCTGTATATTCAACAATCTGGGGGTTACGGCCAAGTACGCTCTGGAGAACTACGGGCTCAAACGAGTGCTCATTGTCGACTGGGACATACACCACGGAAACGCTCTCCAGGAATTGTTCTACGGAGACGACCGCGTATTCTATCTCTCATCGCATTACATGGGTTGGTATCCCCACACCGGAGCGCTCGAGGAGACGGGAACGGGCCGCGGCGAGGGGTATACCCTCAACCTGCCCGTCTTCAAGGAGATGGCGGATGCGGATGTGGTGCATATCTACCGGGAAGTGCTGGTTCCCGTGGTGCGGAGGTTCAAGCCGCAACTGATTCTCATAGCTGCCGGTTTCGATGCGCATCACCGTGATCCCTTGGGAAGGACGCGCCTGACCGAGCATGCATACCGGTGGTTGACCCAGCTCGTGCTCCAGACTGCGGATTCCGTGAAGCAAGCTCCGATTCTCCTGGCCCTTGAAGGCGGATACGACAATTACGCCCTGGCTGCGTCCGTGAGAGAAGTCCTCAGAGTGTTTACTACGAAGGAACGTCTGGAAAGAATCCCTTTGACAAAGACGCTGCAAGCGGCACAATTGGTGGAGAAAGCAAGGAGCATGCACCGCGGTTACGGCGTTTGGACGGATTAATGGGGATACTCTTGCCTCGTAAAGCGCTCGATGCATCCGTGGCGCCGGCCTCGATGCCGGTGTCGGCCGCCGATTTGTCAAGTGGCCCGGCAGGTTCGCCGCGACCCTACCGATGTCATCGCTTGTCCCGTGTCGCAATTAGCGGAAAATGTATGAAGGAAAACGGATGATAAAGGCTCGAATTCCAGCTGCGAATCCAAATGCGAATCTCAAATCGTACTATCGGACGTACAAGAGTTTTTCATGGTCCGAGATGGAGACGGAGCTTAACTGTACCGAGGGAACCCCCGTCAATATCGTTCACACGGCTGTGGACCGGTGGGCCGCAGATCCGGACCGACGGGACAAACCCGCGCTGATGTTCGAACAGAACGGCAACGTGACGACGTTCACCTTCCGGGAGATCAAAGAACAGTCATGCCGATGGGCCAATCTTCTCACAAGGCACGGGTTTCAAAAGGGTGATCGGCTCTTCATCTTTCTGCCGCCCTGCCCGGAGATCTACTTTGCCATGCTCGGCAGTGCCCGCCTTGGGGTCATTTTCTGCAACTTGTACCCTACCCTTGGGTACGAGGAGCTTAAATGGAGATTGGAGAATGCCGAGCCGAGAGGAGTGGTCACCAATGCCGACCTGGTGGAATTCCTTGCACCGGAAGCCATGAAAGGATCGAAGACGGTCTTTATCACCTCCGGCGACCGGCCCGGCCTCTTTGCATGGGAGGTTCCCGTGCCTGAGATGATCGAACGGATGCCGACGGATTTCGAGACGGTGTGGTTGCCCCCGGAGAGTCCGCTGTTCTTGCTCTACAGTTCCGGTTCGACCGGCCCGCCGAAAGGAGTGGTTCACGCCCACCGTGACATGGTCGGGTACCTCATGACCGGCCGGTACGTATTGGATCTGCGGGAAGATTCCGTCCTGTGGACGGATGGAAGTCCCGCGTGGGTGACCGGCACTGTTTACGGCGCGTTCGCGCCGTGGATATGCGGTGCGGCTTCAGTGGTTCAGGGTGACGGGTTTTCGGCTTCAAACTGGTACCGCACCCTCGAGCGTCACCAGGTGACGGTGTGGTATACCACGCCCAGAAGGATCAGACATCTCATGGAGGCCGGGGCCGATCTTCCCGGCCGATACGATTTCTCCCATTTGCATCACATAGCAACGGTGGGAGAGACGCTTCCTCCGGAACTCTTTTACTGGGTGAAAGAGAACTTGAAGCACTCTCCACACGATACATGGTGGATGACGGAGACCGGCATGATCTGCATTGCAAACTATCCTTCACATCAGATCAAGCCCGGCTCCATGGGGAAACCGGTCCCGGGGGTTGAAGCCGGGGTGTTCGATTCCCAGGGCGAGCAGTTACCCATCCTCACATTGGGGGAACTGGGATTGAAGGCAGGCTGGCCGGCAATGATGCAAAGCATTTGGAGAGACCCGCCCCGGTACGCTCAGTATTTTCGCGGCGATTGGTTCATGACCGGCGACATGGTCATCAGGGATGAGGACGGCCACTACTATCATCAGGGAAGGAACGACGATTTGATCAAGGCCGGGCAGGAGTTCATCGGACCGTACGAGATCGAGTCGGTCTTGAATCAGCATCCGGCCGTGGCCGAGGCCGCGGTTATTTCAAAGAGCTCGGAGGGGAATACGCCCATCGTGAAGGCTTTTGTCACCATCAATCCCACGTACACTCCGTCTGCGCGATTGAACCATGAAATCAAGACCTTCGTACAAACCAACCTGTCTTCGGAAGTCCCAATCTCGGAGATTGAGTTTCTGGGGGAACTCCCCAAAACCCGATCCGGAAAGCTCGTGCGGAGAGCCCTCCGGGCCATGGAACTGGGCCTTCCCAGCGGAGATCCGTCGAAGTTGCAGGATTGACCAGTGTTCTAAGTGCTCGATTTCCCAATACGGTTGCGGATTCCGTTTTCCCGTTCAGGGAGCAATGAATCATGTCCCGAGATAAGCCGTACACACTCAACAGAATCGACGAGGTCCGTTGGGAAATCCCGCGGTCGGGCGGAATGCGGGTGCCCGGTCTGATCTTTACGGATGAAAGATTACTTCCCGACATAGAGAAAGACCGGAGCCCGGATCAGGTGTTCAACGTGGCGCACCTTCCCGGAATCTTGGGCCGGTCCATGGCCATGCCCGATGTTCACTGGGGCTATGGCTTCCCCATCGGAGGGGTGGCCGCCTTTGATATGGACGAAGGCGTGGTGTCACCCGGCGGCGTCGGCTACGATATCAACTGTGGCGTACGACTGGCCGTGACAGGTCTCGACCGGGAGGCCGTAGCCGAACGGATAGAGGATCTCGTTAACGCCCTGTTTGCCGCGGTCCCCGGCGGAGTAGGCTCCAGGGGTGGAATACGCCTCAATCGGCAAGAGTTGTCCCGTGTGGTGGGAAAGGGGGCGGAATGGGCGGTGAACCGCGGCATGGGGGAAATGTCCGACCTGGAGAATATCGAAGACGCGGGCACCATTCCGGGGGCCGATCCGGCTGCAATCAGCGACCGGGCTTTTACCCGCGGCAAGGACCAGCTGGGGACGCTCGGTTCGGGCAACCATTTCCTCGAGATTGGATTCGTCGAAGAGATATTTGACGAAGCCACGGCCGCTCAATGGGGCCTGTGGAGGGGGCAGACCACCATGATGGTGCACAGCGGATCCAGGGGATTCGGTCATCAGATATGTGACGATTTCCTTGCCCGGATGGTGAAGAGTATCCGCAAGGAGGGACTCCGGATTCCCGATACGCAGCTGGCGTGCACCCGCCTCGGCAGCCCTCTGGCTGAAGAGTACCTCGCTGCAATGGCCGGTGCGGCAAACTATGCCTTTGCCAACCGGCAAGTACTCATGCATCTCGTCCGTGAGGCATGGGAAAAGACCCTCGGTTTATCCCCGCGGGAACTCCGGTTAAGGCTCCTTTACGACGTGTGTCACAACATCGCCAAGATCGAAAGGCACTCCATCGACGGAGAGACGAAGACGGTTTGCGTCCACCGGAAGGGCGCGACACGGGCGTTTCCCGCTCAACACCCGGCGCTTCCGGCCAAATTCCGGTCAACGGGTCAGCCGGTGCTGATCCCGGGCGACATGGGACGCTCTTCCTATGTGCTCGCCGGTGAACCGGGCTCCATGGCGGAAACCTTCGGCTCCGCGTGCCACGGCGCAGGGCGGCTCCTGTCCCGAAGCGCCGCGCTGAAGGTGACCAAGGGACGGGCAATCGAACGGGAACTTCAGGACAATCAGGTTTTTCCCCGATGGACGGGAAGGAAGACCCTGCGGGAAGAAGCCCCGGAGGCCTACAAGGACGTCGACATCGTGGTGGACGTGGTGCAGAGGGCGGGGTTGGCTCGCAAAGTGGCAAGGCTACGGCCGATGGGGGTCGTGAAGGGGTAGGGGGCCCCATGGGGTCCCGAGCGCCTGGAGGGGGCTGCACGTAGGCCCGGGTTTGAAACCCGCCCAAAGAAACAGCGGGGAGATCCCGCCACGGCGTGGAATGGGATAGTAATCTGTTGACCGCATGCCGGTTCGGGCACATGTCTTCGAGAAAAAAGGCTTGACGGAGAGAGGTACTCCTGGTTAAGGTAGACACATCTAAGAAGAAGAGAGCCTTCTTGTTTGGTTTATTTTATCTAAGGAGTCCCGGTGAGAGAAGTAGACGGCCTGAGCCTCAGCCGACAGTGCTACCTGGCCGAAATCCTGGTGCTTGAGGCAGCCCGAGGCGTTGCAAAGCAGAGCGAAATCGCCGCGAGAATCAGAGTCAATAGATCCAGCGTGACGGCGGCGTTGCGCACCCTGGCCGACCGCGGCATGGTGCTCTACGAGCCATACGGTGCCGTTACCCTCACCCCCGAAGGAAGACACATGGCCGAGGCGATCCTGGCCCGGCGAAGCATCATCCGGGATTATCTGATGAAGGCTCTCGATATGGAAGAACGAGCCGCAACCGACGCGGCCTGTTGTATGCAGTATTCGGTGCCCGATGTCGTTCTCGATCGGTTTTCGGAAAGACTGAGAGCAGGGTGAGCCGCCGCTTACCGGCCAGTGTCTGTCGCGATACAAATCCGTCATCTTTCAGGCTTGAGTGGCAGCGGCGTCCCTGCCGGTGAATATTCAACACCACCGGCGCTGCCGGAGAGAGGGGGCAATGCCGGCGTCTGCCCGCCGCCTCCCCGGCGCAGGCCGGGGGGCCAGTAAATGAGAAACCTGGTTCCCGGCCTACGCCGGGACGACGGTAGGAAGACGACCGGCAGGATGCCGGTCCCACTGAAGAAGGAGTCCTGTCCGGGGGGACAACGTCGATGCAGATGCCGGCATCCAAGATCTCGCAGAGAAGAGTACCTTCACAGCCGCTGGACAGTGCCCGTCAAGCCGGTTTTTCTTTTTCGCTTGACATGCAAATATCCTCTATGTAAACTTTTTCTTATTGGAGAATCATTCTCTATAGAAGGAACGGCAGCCGGGAGGTTGATTATCGGCAGAGATCTTGGCCATTCGGTCCATCCGGAGGAAAGGCTGGAGCAGATGCTTGCCAAGCTCAGGAGTCACGATTTCCGTATAACTCCGCAGCGCTTGGCCGTGCTGCGCATCCTTGCCGGCAGTGAAGATCATCCCTGCGCCGATAAGATCTACGAGAAGGTCAAGATCGACTTCCCTACAACAAGCTTGGCCACGGTGTACAAGACCATCGCACTTCTCAAGGAACTGAATGAAGTTCTGGAACTCGGCTTCCCCGACACAAGCAACAGATATGACGGGAACAAACCCTTTCCCCATCCCCATGTGATCTGTGTGAAATGCCGTAAGATCATGGACCCCGAACTCAGGAGTCTTGACGATCTTGTGGAAGAGATGGGCGGGAAGACGGGCTTTAGAATCCTGCATCATCGCCTGGACTTTTTCGGCGTATGTGTGGAGTGCCAAAAGGCGGAGTGACACATTTTTTTGGGCGTTAATGGAGAGAGATTATTAGAAAACAATTAATGTCAACCTAAACGGGTCTTTTGACGTGACGGCGGATGTCGTCAACTCCATGAAGGCCCCCTCCTTGTAGGAATTGGAGCGGCTCGCAGCCGGCACCCAAATGGAGCGTGCCGAAGCCGTGAAAATGGGAACCCATTGAGAAACAGGGCACGTGCCCTAATCACCAACCACACCATTTAAGGAGGTAAGATCGAATGGATTTCAAGAGAAGTCTGGCGACCGTCGCAATAACCGGCTGTCTCTGTGTGGCCGCCGCTTCGGCCGTTTGCGCCGAATCCGTGAAGAAGGCGACCAGTTACTCCCCGGTTGTGATCACCGAGCCCTTCGACTCGGTCATGAAGCGTATGAAGGCTGCAAAGCCCGAGGTCACGAAACGGCACAAGGCTTTGCTCGAAGAGCGCTACGACTTGAACGACCGGTCCGCCAAGGACGCGGCCATGACACGGGGGAAGCCGCTTCAGGAAGGAGTGCGGATCAAACTCCCGCAGGGAGTCGCCTGGGAAAAGCTCGCGGAGATGACGCCGGATCAAATCAAAGAGAAGAATCTTTGGCCGGCGGGGTTTTATCCTCTGCCCCATCCGAATCACCCGGAAGGGGGGATGGTGTTCCCTGAGTTCCATATCAAAGAGATCCTGAAGCAAGAGGGTAGGGACCTCACCCGTTTCGATCTCGACTTCGACCTGCCTGATCACTTTCTGGCAGAGTATCCGCCGGCCATCTTCTTGACGACCCGCCCCGACCTGGGCGACGTTTCTCAGGGCAAAGTCGTCACCATTATGAACTACTTCGAACTCTTTGACGGCATACTGAACCCGAAACAGCTTGAAGGGCTCCGGCTCCTCGTAACGCCGTTTCCCCAGCAGCAGTTCAACCAGACCGACGACCGCAGATCGGAAAAACCGTCCCGGGGCGTGACCTGCTTCGACTGCCACGTGAACGGCAACAGCAACGGTGCAACCCACCTGGTCGGCGACATACGGCCCCAGGAGTTCCGGCATAGGCTTGATACGCCCCCTCTGCGCGGGTTGAACATTCAGCGGTTGTTCGGATCCCAGCGTGCGTTGAAATCCGTGGAAGACTTCACGGAATTTGAGCAGCGGGCCGCTTACTTCGACGGTGATCCGGTGATTGCGACCAAGAAGGGCGTCAATGTGCTCGAGCGAGGCAGCCAGGTTCACTTCATGGCGGAATTCCAGGCCCTCCTCGATTTCCCGCCCGCGCCGAAACTGGATATCTATGGAAGGCTTGATCCCAAGAAAGCATCGCAACTCGAGATGAAGGGAGAGGAAGTATTCTTCGGCAAGGCGAAATGCTCGGTCTGTCATCCTGCGCCGTATTACACGGACAACATGATGCACAACCTCAAGGCGGAACGCTTCTTCAAACCGAAGATGATCAACGGAAGAATGGCATCCGCGGACGGTCCCATCAAGACCTTCCCGCTGCGCGGCATCAAGGAATCGCCGCCGTATCTTCATGACGGCCGACTCCTCACGCTCGACGACACGGTGGAATTCTTCAACCTTATCCAAGGGTTGAAACTCACCGCGGACGAGAAGAAAGCACTTGTTGCTTTCATGAGAGCCCTCTGATGTCGGCGGTCCATTTAAGGGATCGTGTCCCGGAATAGACCTATCGCCTCGTGGCTTCTCGGGCGAATGGAGTAGTCATGGAGGCGTCCGGCAATCGGGGGACATGATCTGATTTTGCGAGCGGCTCAATGCAATCTCGTAAGACTCGGACTAGTCCCCCGATTGTACTGAACCACAAGTCACCGACCCTCGGCCCGCATTCATTATCGGCTGGGAACGATGTACAAGGAACGATTCGAAAACGTTTTCAGAGTGGCCAAGAAGCTCACATCATCGCTGAACATCGGTGATGTGCTGGAGATCATACGAGACGAGGCCAAGACGAGCATCCCCCACCTCAGGGAGGCCTGCTTGCTGGTTATCGATCCCGAGGCCGAGCATTATACACGGCCGCTGCATTGTGCAGTGGAGAAGCAGCGCATCAACTGTCAACTGTGCAAGCGGGGAATGGCAACGGTCTCTGCGACGATCGGCAAAGGGGCCTCCGCCATGTGCTTTCTCCCCGCTCATGGAGGAAAAGGCCCCCCGGTGGAAGCATCGGTGCCTGAGGGCCTCTCTGAAATCGTCGTTCCGATCTATCTCGACGGCACGCCCTTGGCGGTGCTCGATGCCATCGCAGCTGCCGGTTCCACCCTTGATGAGAGTGATTTGGTCGTGCTTCAGGACTTGGCCGAGTTGGCCGCAAACGTCATCGAGAACGCGAGAGACCATTGGAAAATGGTGCAGGAGAAACTCACGGTGGACAGCATGCTCAAACACCTGAGACCGTTCGTGCCCTCTACCGTCCAGAAGATCGTCGAGAAAAATCCCATTGCTCCCGGTCTCGAAAAGAAAGACGCCGAAGTTTCGGTCCTGTTTCTCGATGTCGCGGGGTACACCAGAATCAGCGAGACTCATACGAGGGAAAAGCTCAACTTTATTATCGAGAAGTTTTTTTCCGCATTCCTCGACATCATTAACGCGTACGGAGGGGACATCAACGAGACCGCGGGTGACGGCCTCATGGTAATATTCCAGGGTGATGCACGGGACACGGCTTCCGGTGCAGTTTCAGCCGCTCTGGAGATTCGGAGGAGAACCCAGGAGATAAACGAAGAGTTGAAGAACAGATTTCCGCCGGTGGAAATCAATATGGGCATCAACTCAGGGGTCGCTTCGGTGGGCATGAGCAAATTCGAGGGCACCACCGGTACCCGTATGACATTCACCGCAACCGGCCCTGTTACGAATCTTGCGGCGAGGATTGCCGCAGCTGCCAAGCACGGCGACATTCTCGTCGGCCCCCGGACTGCCCAGTACGTTCAGAGTGATGTGCACCTCCATCCGAGGGGGTTGATGGAGTTCAAGAATGTCAAGGAGCCGGTGTCCGTACACAGCTTGGTGAGAAGTCATGAGCTGGATGCAGGCAGAGATTGAGCGGCCGCGGCCGCATCACGGGGGCCACGTCAGACACTTGACCTGAAAGTTCTTGACCGTCACTCATACCATTTGCTAGAATATATTCGAACATATTGAGGTAAGAACACGGAAACGGCATTGGGGAAGCCGGTGCAAGACCGGCGCTGCCCCGCAGCTGTAACTGCCGACGAAATCCCCTGATGAGCCACTGGATATATATCCGGGAAGGCGGGGAGAGTAGATTGACGCAGGAGCCAGAACACCCGGCTGTTTTCGTAATCCAAGGTGATCCTGCGAGGGCGGGTTTTGGGTTGAGTTTGGAGTGCCCTTTTGCCCACAGCAGAAGGGTTTTTTTGTTTTTTTGGCTTGGTTATGGCGAGCAACACCATTCTTGTCCGACAAGTATGGGGATCGGCCTTTCTTTAGAAAACCGAATCCCCGCGGGCGAGTGTGAAGATTGCGTGTACCGGAGTTTATGACGCTTTTTCGTTGAAACCCCGGGAGCCGAACTTGCGAGGTATCGGTTACTCTTTCCGACTTTCGCCATAACCGAAAGCACGCCTGTGTTGCTCTCCGACTCGGAGCTGACTTGATCTCGGCTTCCCCGCGGCGGTCAATTATCGGCCGCTTCCTTTAGGCCTCCTCCCGCCCTCACGGACCCACCTTCTTCGTTAACTCCCTGGATTGGAGGAACGTGAATGACGACACTGGAAAGCGGAGCCGCAGCGACTCCAGAAGGGGGACGAACTGTGTCGGTCGAACAAGAGGCAGAGGATATCCGTACGATTTCATTTCGAATTGTCGGGAAACCTCTAGAGGGGCGACAACGATAAACCACGTGACGGTTCGCCGGTGGGCTTCAAACGCCCGGACTTTCCGGAAGGAACTGTTACGGCGAGATTCTCTTACGGAAAGGACCAACCATGGGAGAAGTTATTCCGTTCAAAGTTAAGACGCTGAATTACGAACTGATGAAAGCTTCAGATGAAGGGGCATTGGAAACAGCGGAAATTCTCATTGACAAGGGAGCCTCCGTCAATGCATCGGATCGGCATCTCAACACGCCTCTGAGTCTTGCTGCACGGGCCGGTCACGGCCAGATTGCGAAGCTCCTTCTGAACCGCGGAGCAGACCCCAACTCGTTGGGTTGTTTGGGGCTTACCGCACTCACGTGGGCCGCAGCAATGAACCATTTCAGCGTTGCTCACCTGCTCCTGAGCCGCGGCGCCGATGTCAATGCAACCAATGTGCGAGGCAACACAGCGCTTTGGTGGGCGACGCTCATGGGTCATTCCCGCATGATAGCCCTGTTGGTTACCAATGGGGCGTACAAAATGGGACCCCCTTTGGTACGAGGAAACGAGAAGTTCAGCTGAATCCCATTAAGTCTAGAGATTTATCTTGATTGCTCAGCCTTCTTGACGCTCCGTTTCCGAACACATGATCGGGAACACTGTACTATTCCGGAAAGGAGTGATAAACATGTCTGAACTGCCGGTAGTGAAATATGTCGGGAGGATTCGCGAGATAAAGATCGGAAAGCCTGGGACGGAACTGGTCCTGGGCGGAGGGACGGCATACTCGTTCTATTCTTTCGAGGGAATGAACCCCAACCCGCCGAAGTTGGGACTTCAGGTCCTTGACGTCGCTCCTGAAGAATGGGCACCGGCCGCCATAGAGCCCTTCAAGGACGTGATCGGGGACCCCGTGGCCTGGGCCAAGAAATGCGTTGGGGAGTACGAAGCAGATTTCGTGGCCCTGTGGTTGTTGGGAACCGACCCGAACGGCAAGAATCTTCCGCCGGAACACGCGGCCGAGGTCGCAAGGAAGGTTGCCGAAGCCATCGACGTACCGTTAATCGTGTGGGGAGTTTCCAGCGACGACAAGAACAGAGAAACGCTCAAGGCCGTCTGTGAGGCATGTGACGGAATGAATCTCGCCGTTGGCCCCATCACTGAGCACAACTATAGGCAAATCGGCGCCGCCGCCATCGCTTACAAGCATGTGGTAGTCGCCAATTCCCCCATTGACATCAATCTTGCCAAACAGCTCAACATACTCCTCGAGACTCTCGGCATGCCCGAAGATAGAATCATTATCGACCCCACGACGAGTAGTGTGGGGTATGGAATGGAATACTGCTACTCAATCATGGAACGTATACGGCAAGCCGCGTTGTGCCAAAACGACGAGAAGCTCCAGTATCCCATCCTCAACAATATTGCCGAGGAAGTGTGGAAAGTGAAGGAGGCCAAACTCTCGGAAGAGCAGGATCCAAAATTGGGGAACGCGGTTACCCGCGGAATCAACCTGGAGTCCATTACGGCAGTGAGTGCCCTTAACGCAGGATCCGACATCCTCATTCTCCGGCATCCGGAGACTTTAAAACACATAAGGAAGTATGTGTCGGACATGATGATCTTGACCGACCTGGAGTCGATGGATATCGATCTTGCGTTGACGGCCGAAGCTCCGCCGGCCCCGACCGCCAAACCGGCGGAAAAGCCTAAGCCTGCACTGACAGTGAAACCGCCTGCAAAGCCTGTTGCCCAAGCGCCTGCGGCTCGGGAAACGAAGCCGGTCGAAAAGCCTGGAATCGCACCCAAAACTGAACCTCCGGCAAAGCCGGCAGCCGAAGCCATTGCAGAGCTGCCTCCGGCTGAAAAGCCCAAACCTGTACCGAAAGCAAGACCGGCGGCCAAGCCGGTCGGCGATGAAACCCCTTCCGGAGAATTGACGAAGATTCAAGCCGCAAGCCCCAAGCCTGCTCCATCAGTGGAATCCCTTTCTTCAGTGGAAGACCCGGAGGCGGTGGTTTTCCTCAAGAAGCTCGAAGAGATGGACATCGAGGATGACGAGATGGACCGGCTGAAAACCGCCTTGTCCGTATTGAGAACGATTCAGACGCTTGAGAAGAAATTGGGAGGGGCGGAGGCGGCCGGGGTCTCCTTGGAAGAACTCGATTTCTCCAGTGACGAGATTTCTTCCTACAACGCTGTCCGGTCTCTCGGAAGAGCATTGGCTGTTGTTGAATCGAAGGTCAACGAAGCGGAGAGTGCCGGGAAAGAAGTCGTTGAGACGGACTTTTCCAAAGAAGACCTGAACGAACTGAGATCAGGCTTTGCAGCGCTGAAGAGAATTGGTATCCGTGCAGCCCGGCCGTTTGAGGAGGAACGTCTTGAGGAGGTGGATCTGCCCGACGAGGATCTTGAAGCGCTGAGACAAATGCTCGGTCTTTTCCGTGCGGCAAAGCGTGTTGTGCTCGGCATCAAGAAACTGATGAAGGGCGAGGCGGCCTGATGGGCCCCAACGGCTGCTTCACATCAGCGGTGTTGGTTGACCGCGGTTGGGACGTATACAGACCGCCATGCATGCAAAAGCCCAACAAAGCATGAGAGTTCCGACCGTTGACGGGCCTTCCGGGGCGAATTCCCGGAAGGCCCGTCAGACCGTGGGCCGGGCGTCCCTTCTATGTTGTAGCCATGGAATACCGGATGTCGGGAGGCAAATCGGACCCGAGACGCGACAGATGCCGTTCATTCCGGCAAACTGCGCAATTCAGGCAACTTCTCAAAAAAACCGCGAAGGAGTGACGCTTTTCTCAACATTCCAGCGGCTTATTGGGCGACGTGAGAACGGTAGTGCGTCTTTCGTGGCCTCTTACCAACGGCGCAGCGGCGTTCAGAGATTGGGGGAACCAACCAGTAAGAAAGCATGGTTCCAAGACCCGGAAACGCCAATGCCGCCGAGAAATTCCGGATTACGTTACGTTGAGGTTTGGTTCAGAGGGTTCGGCCTTTCCCTCACTGATGCCACAATATGATCTCAAACAGCAAATCGCTATTGACGAGTCCAGGCCGGCGAAGTAGTCTCTTGGAAGAGAAAGATACCGTACCGTTATGTCGGATAATACTGGTCAGACTCTTGGGGAGGCGTTGTCGCGGGATCAGATCGACGGTCGTTGGGGTTCTGAGAAGTGACAAATCAGTGGGCGCAGGATTTCCAGAAAGTTCTCGTAGAGGTAGATGGGAAATCGAAACCAAAGTGAGGTCAGCCGCTAAGAGGAGAAGGTTTAATGAGTCCGGTTGCAATACCATCATGGAATGTCCGTGGGGTTTTACCCCCCGTTAACCCAACACTACCTACTTCATCTGATAGGTCACCCTACCCGGTGACTCTTATTGATTTCGTCACTAGATTTGCAACTTCACCAGAGCGTATAGCCATCTTGCAGTCATTCTTGAACTTCCGAAATGCTCTTCACGGAGCAGGGCTTACGCGGGGGTTTCAATGGATAAATGGAAGTTTCGTTGAACATGTGGAGTTAATCGGAGGTAGACCTCCCGCTGACATCGATCTTGCAACTTTCTACTATCGTCCCACCGGCGTCGCAAGTCAACAGCAGCTCGTCAACCAGAGCCCTCTTGTTTTTAATGCTGCTCACGCTAAGGCAACCTATAATGTGGATGTTTATTTTATCGAACTGAATGGCTCGTATCTGGAACCCCTAATCGAAAGAGTGACATATTGGAATAGTGTTTGGTCACACCGTCGCAATCATCTTTGGAAAGGATACCTACAATTAGACCTCTCGCCTGACGAGGATACAACTACCCAGGCAATATTAACAAAAATAGTCGACCCGGGGGGACAACCATGAGTCTCCGAGAACGTCAATATCTTCAATCCGAAATCTCTACGTTGGACAGGATACTATCTCAACTCCCCGAAGATATGGTGATAGACCGTATGAGTTTGCAATCACGCAGAGAAACTGTTTTGGCAGCGTTGGAAGCACTTCCTGCATACCAACCCACTTCGGCGGTACTTACTTTTCTTGGCAAACCGGTTGTTGGTAACCACGGCATTTTTGCGGAATTTGCTGCTGCAGCGGTTAACAAATTTGCTGAAGCGGTAGCCGCGTTCGCGGCTAGTTCAATTGCGCCGTTAGGAGATCGCGGTCCTATACGAGATCGAGAGAACTATCAGCTTCTCATAACTGGGACGGCTCTTGGATCGTTTGGGTTTGAACTGGAAGAAATCCAGCCGCAAACACCGACTCCTGTCGAAGACCTGTCCATAGTAGGACAAGCCATTGTCCAAATTCGCGGATTCTTAGAGGCTACCAAAGGTTCAGACGATGATTTGGCGGATGCCGCCGCGGAAACAAGTCCTCGCTCAGTGTCGGCCATACGCGAGTTCCTTCAGACGGTGGCTTCTCATGAAGCTATCTGCGCCCTTGAACACCGAGATATAGTATTCCGTTTCGATGATGTCGGACAGATTAGGCGAAGCGTCGAACGACTAAGTCAAGATAATCTTCATGAGGAGGAAAAATGGATAGAAGGAAGTTTTCAGGGTGTACTACCAAACAGGCGAACTTTTGAATTCAGGGATACAGAAGCGGGAGAGATCATCTCAGGAAAAGTCGGATTGGATATTGAAGATGCCGGTACTATCAATCATATCCTCGAACAACCTGTTAGAATACAGGTTATGGCGACTCGTATTGGAAATGGGCGACCTCGCTATGTTCTTCTTCGATTTGAAGAGCAGGTAACGGAAGAATAATCCAGGCAAGAAGATGTCCTCAGAGTGTCAGTCCGATAATCGAGAAGGACCAAGGCATGGTGAGGTCCCGTACCAGGTCAACGAGGGATGCCCGGCCACGGGCCCGGAGGCCGCTAAACGGCCGAGCCCGGTTCGTTACGCGAAAGGACCGAACCGATGCATCGGTCCTATCCTTCGTCAAGGAGTCTTCTCACCGTTTCCAGGAGTTGACTCGATCCATAGGGCTTTGGCAGCGAGGCCTTGGCCCCCTCCGCGAGAGACGCGTCGATTTGCCCGTCCGCGGCATGGCCGCTCGCGATGAGAACTCTGGTCGAAGGGGCAATCTTCATGATCTCATTGAGGCATTCCCTCCCACCCATGTGCGGCATGATGAGATCAAGAACCACCAAATCGATACGGTGCCTCTCCTTGCGAAAGACTTCCAAACCCTCTTCACCGTTTGAGGCCGTGAGTACCGTGTAGCCGAACTTGGAGAGAAGCTCCCGGCCGAGTTTTCTCACCGACGCTTCATCATCGACCAGAAGAATGGTTTCACTGCCGCCTACAGGGGGTTGGTTCTGCATGGCGGGTTCGTCATCCGGCGCAATCCGGTCGCAAACGGGCAGAAAGATCTTGAACGTGGTGCCGCGACCGGGCTCACTTCGGCAGGTTATGCTCCCTCTGTGGTTTTCCACTATTCCGTAGACAATGGCCAAACCCAGCCCCGTACCCTTACCGAGATCCTTGGTCGTGAAGAACGGCTCGAATATCCTGCCGGCGACCTCCCGTGTCATTCCGCAACCCGTGTCCGAGACGGTCAATACCGCGTTGTACCCGGGCCGGGTTCCAACATGGGTCTTGCAGTAGTCGGGAACCAAGAGCACATTGTCGGTCTCTATGACCAGACACCCAACGTCTTTCATGGCATCTCTGGCATTCACCGCCAGGTTTATTACCACCTGTTGCAGCTGCGCCGGATCACCCATAACGGGCTTGAGGCCCGGATGCAACCGCAACTCGATATCGATCATCTTGGGGATGGTCCGTCTCAGAATCCGGACCGCCCGGTCGATCTCCCGATTCAGATCTACGACTCTGAGACTGCTTTCCACGCGTCGGCTGAACGTGAGAAGGCCTTGAGTCAACTCAGCTGCGCTTTGAGCAGCGGATTTGATCTCCCGCAACTCGGGGTAAGGCGCCTGATCTTGGGGACGCTTGAGCAGAGCCAGGTCCGCGTATCCTTGAATCACTTGAAGCAGGTTGTTGAAATCGTGAGCTATACCTCCGGAAAGCGTTCCCAGGGCTTGCATTTTCTGTGATCTCAGGAGCTGTTCTTCCAGTTTCTTTCGCTCCGTCATGTCCATCACCGTGAACACCAATCCCTGAGAGAAATCTCCGGGGACGATGATGGACGAGCTGAACAGCACGTCGAAACAAGCCCCGTCTTTGTTTCTCAGCCGAGTTTCCACTGTCCCCGTCCCCCGGTTGCCCATGTCCGGATGAGCGATCCTTGCCACGCGGAGGAACTCCTCATCGCTTTCAAAGAGGATACGGGCATTTCGTCCCGTGATCTCTTCTCTCGAATAGTCAAGCATCCTGCACAGCAACTGGTTGGTCCATCCCAAGGAAAGATCGCCGGTCAACACGCCGATGCCGATGGGAGCCGTCTGGATGAGAGTGCGGAGAGTCGATTCACTCTGTCTCAGCGCCTCTTCAGCCTGCTTCTGCTCGGTGATGTTCCGAACTACGGAAATGCTTACCTCCCCCCATTCGCCGTCGGATACGGCTACCGAGTCCAGCAGGACGTCTATGACCCTTCCGTCATTCTTGATGTATTGGTAGGGAATGTCGGAAACTCTTCCCTCACGCCAGTAATGCGGGAGAATCTTGTGCAAGCGTACCCTGGAACCGGGAGTCATCAAGAAGTCGATTTGCTTGCCCACCACCTGATCCCGTCCGTATCCCAATTCTTCAATCCACTTTCTGTTGACGTTGCGGATGATTGCGTTACGGTCTATGGAATGAATCATTACCGGGGCAAGCTCGTAAATGGTTCTGAAGCGTCTCTCACTGTCTCTCAGCGCCTCCTCCGAGCGTTTCCTGTCCGTAACGTCCTCGTACATGGCAACCACCTCGCCGCTGGGCAGCTTGTAGATGAAATTTTCCCTCCATCCTTCCCGGAATTCATCCTTATAGTAAGCGGCCGGGAGGTGCCGAGGTTGCCCGGTCCTGTACACGCTCTGCAATGCGGCCGGAAGCCCGAACTTATCCATACGGGGGAACTTTTCAAGGAGACGCCTTCCGACCACTTCTTCCTTCGCAATCCTGCTGATGAGCTCCGCCGCACGGTTGAAGTCCGTGAACATGAAATCCTCACCCTCGTCGATCGCCTCATACACGGCCACTCCGCTCTTCATGTTTGCAAACATGGCCCGGTAGCGCTCCTCGCTCAGGCGCAACGCGTGCTCGGCATTCTTGCGGTCCGAGATGTCTTCAACAACCGAAATGAAGTATTGAGGAGAACCCGAGGAATCGCGGTTCAGCGAAACGGTCAAGGCGGCCCAGAAGTGAGAACCATCTTTTCTTATGTAACGCTTTTCCATGGAGTAGGTGTCAATTGTCTGCGCGAGAACTTGTCCGACATACTCCAGGTCGGCTTCCAGATCGTCCGGGTGGGTAACGTCCTGAAACGTGAGTCCAAGGAGCTCGTCCTGGGTGTACCCCAGAATGTCGCACAGCTTATGGTTGACCCTCAAGAATCGGCCCTCCGGGGAAACGTGACAAATACCCACTGCCGCTTGCTCGAACGTGGACCGGAAACGGAGCTCGCTTTCGGCAAACGCCTCTTCGGTCCGCTTGCGGTCGGTTATGTCAAGAATAGTACCGGCCATACGCAACGCTTTGCCGTCCGGATCCCGTTCAACCACCATTCCGCGTGCAGAGACCCACTTCCATACCCCGGATTTATCTTTGAGGCGGTACTGCATTTCAAAGAACGGAGTCTTGTCCTTGAGATGCTCGATGAAGACTCCGTACACTCGCGGCCGGTCTTCCGGGTGGACCTGCCGTTTCCATGTCTCGAAGTCATGTTCCACCTCGTCAACGGAGAAGCCGAGAATTCCCACCGCCCTCCCGTCCCATTTCGCTCTGCCCGTCTTAAGATTCCAGTCCCATATGCCCAGATCCGAGCCGTCCAAAGCTAACTGCAGTTGTTCGGAGCTCGTCTTGAGTTGTTGAGTTATTTGCAGTTGCCTCATTCTCTCCAGCCCCATCGTCCCCAACATTTCCGCATAACCGGAAAGGAATTCAAGGATGGGGCCAAGCCGCTCCGGATTCACAACGGGAACGCAGGCCAACGCTTTGAGATAGGCGTCTTGATCGAAACCGAACTTCACCGCCTGATTGCGGAAGAAGTCAATATCGGGCGGTTCGGTGACGAACTGCCCGACGAAGAAATTGGCGATGTGCCTGCCCTCGACAAAAATGGGAGCCGCAGCATCGGTCAGGCCGTTGCGGCAGGTGTAGAGGGATGTCTTCTGCAGATTCAACCGGTTGGCCAGGTAGGTGTCGCTCTCGATGCATCTCTTCCGCGTCTCTGGATGGACGCGATGGAAATCCGTGCAAAGGGATTGCCACCGCGAGCCGATGAGAACCTTCCCTTCCAGATCAATGACGGCCGACGCAATACCCATCGCGTCACAAAAGCCGTCCAGGACTTTCTGCATGGTCTTGCCGGCGAAAAGCTCAGACAGTTGGTATTCCATGTTTCTCTCCTACGGCAATAGACGAAACCCATCTCGGAAGGCCTCCGGCATGACGTCCATGGAAAGACAGCAATGGACTGCACTTCACGCTTAGTGTTTTGTGGCACAAATACGGTCGCACATTCTTAACCTCTTGAGATTGCCACGCCCTCCCAAAGCCTCGGGCTCGCAATGACATGGTTCAGCGTGGTGCCGTGACCGAAATCGCGTGCAACCACGAGATGTCATTGCGAGGAGCGCAGTCCCGC
>JAZDHD010000255.1:0-18066 GCA_043806215.1 Pseudomonadota bacterium
TCAAGGTCGCCGTGTTTGAAGGTTTGGCCGTAACCGGTTTGCGCGATCAGTCCGTTGTTTACGATGGGCTCCTCCGACAGCACCGGAAGCCCCCCCCGCAAGTAATTCAGTATCTTTGATACGTCGTTGTCAAAGGCATACGGTCCCGTGGCAAGCGCAAGTCCTACGGCTGCATGGCGGATATATGCCCAGACGTCCTCTTCGGCAAGCTCTCCGTGAGCCTCGATGACGGGATCCAATCGGCATTCCCCGGCTCCGCCGTACAGGCCGGTCTTGTTGCGGCCGATGAAATGAACCCGCGCCGTGCCTTCCAGACGCCGGGCAACGCCGTTCAACATGGTTGCCATCCGGGGAGCGGCAAGGCTTCCCAGGAAAAGGACGGCGGGCAATTCCCCCTCAAACGGGTTTTCCGGGGTCTCGGGGATCACCGCGGGGCACCCCGTGGGTATGAGGAATATCGGGAGCCGATTCCCGTACCTTTCTTGCCACCTCGTGCGGTTTTCCTCATTGTTGAGCGCCAGAGCCGAGGCCCTTGATTGGATCAATTCCTGGCACTCCAGCAGTCTCTTACGGGAAGCGTCGTCCCGTTGGGGAAGCCGTTCGTCCACGACGCGTACGATACGGGACACGACCGGTCCATCGTAGGATCCGAGCAACAAGATGGAATCATGGTACGACGTTTTCACCAGGTCGTAATATCCCGGGTGTTCCAACGCCGACGTATCCCGGACCGGAATACCGTCGTCCAAAGTTCCTTCGATTACCCCCGGGCTGATGATATGTGCCTCGATCCCCTTTCGGCGGAGTCCGCCGGCAATGGCACGGATGCGGACCAAATCGATGCCTGTTGCAGGGACGTAAGGATTTTTGTGAAACAGAATTCCTATACGCATGAAAAGTATCCGTCTATTCCGGCGTTGGCCTGCAACGCGCTGCCCTTGTTCTCCGATCTGCCCCTCGGGGTAAATGCGCTCGTACTACCTGCGCCGGGGAGACGGCGGGCAGTGCCCGCCCCGGAAGATGACGGGCAGGGACGCCCGTCCCACGAAGATGGACGAGCCTTTCCGTAATCCTTCGTAGCCCGGGCCTCCGTGCCCGGATGTTCTTCTTGCAGGCACCCTATATCGCAGCGAGACAAAGATGTGTGACCGCACTTGTGAAATGCCTCACGAAGCATGGGAACCGCAACAAATCCTCCCTAACCCTTCCCGAAAGTATCAAGAAAAGGTCCCACAAAACAGTCGGCGTTACAAGCAACGGCCCGCGCAGAACCGTTGTTCCCGCCCCTTCCACTTCTCTCCCGGGAATGCTAGAAAGAGAAACTAAACGGGCCTACCGGGTGCGAAGCGCGGCCTTTATGCAGTCTCGGCGCTTCACCAAGGCATGCGTCCAATGCCCTCTATCATGTGAGCGGCCGGAATGCGGGACTCCCTCGAAAAAGTCTGTATCGTCACGCCCGAGTATCCTCCGGATCAATGGGGAGGCCTTGCGCGCACCGTAAGGAACACGGCCTTCCACACCCGAAACATTGGTTATGAAGTTCATGTGGCTCATTTTACCGTGGAATCAGGCAACCTCGTTCTTCTTGACGAAAACCGTGAAACAATGGAACGCGACGGTGTGATCGTTCATCGACTACGTGTGGGAAAACAGAAATCCCATGAAATGGAACGTGAACTCTGGGACTGTCCGCACACGTTGACGATCCAGATGATGTACCAATCCCTCGAGATGTTGCACGGCGCAGTGGGCTTTGATCTCTACGTTTCATTCTTTCTCTATCCCGTCGGATACGTCGCGGGGCTGCTGGCCCGGAGGATGCGCGTTCCTTCGATCACCGCGGTGGTGGGTAACGACGTAAAGAAGTATATCTTCAGTCCGGAAAAGGCGGCAGTCTGCAAGAGCGGCCTGGAAAATGCCGACAGAGTTGTGGCGCTCAGCCGGGACCTGATGGAAATGGCCCACGCCCTGACCCCTGTTGCGGAAAAAACCCGCATCATTTACAACTCCGTCGAAATACCCGCCGCGGCGTGGAAGTCCGACCGCGGCCCTGAGGAGCCTTTTCGCATCGGCTGTGCCGGGATTTTCAAGTATGCCAAGGGCCTCCCCTACCTTTTCAAGGCCGTGGCCGAGATTCGGCATCTGAGGCCAATGATCCTGGAACTCGTTGGGACGGTGAGAGAATCGGAAGAGAAAACATTGACGTACATGGTTTCAAGGACGGGCATCGGTGATATGCTCTTGCTCAGGCCTCGGCTGGAGCATGACAAGATTTCCGACTGGCTCCGGAGTCTCGATGCCTTCGTTCTTCCGTCGGTTACGGAAGGGTGTCCGAATATTCTCATGGAAGCCATGGCCGCGGGTGTTCCATCGGTAGCGACTCGGACGGGTGCCGTTCCGGACCTCATCGATGACGGCTCCTCGGGGCTCGTGGTGCCGTGGGGCGATTCAGGCGCTCTGGCGGCCGCTCTGGTGAAAATCATGTCCGATCCGGATCTCGCAAAAGCCCTGGGAGCGGCTGCAAGGGTGAGAATGGCGCTGTTTTCTTTCGAGGCCGAGCGACGAAATTGGGAACTCGTGTACCAGGACGCACTCAATAACCGATAGGGCGTTTTGCGAGTGAACGCCGCTTCCACCAGGGCCGGTGTCTTCCCGGCTTATTGGTGTGATTCACAGAGGCATTCCGACGCGATGCAGCAGCAAAGAAAGCGATATTCCGAGGAACATTGGCTGAGGTCTCACGACCCGGAGCAGGTCCTCGCCGCGTACCTGGAGCAACAGGGCAAGGCGTACAGCAGAGTCAAAAACGCTTTTGTGAAAGAGCTCCTTGGAGACCTCGCGGGAAAGCGCTTTCTCGATTACGGATGCGGCGCAGGTATGTTTACCGTCCATGCGGCGCATCAGGGAGCCGTGGAGGTCGTGGGGGTGGATGCAGAGGAGAGTGCTCTTGCGGCTGCCGGCCACTTCGCACGGCAAGAGGGAGTCGGCCGTTTGTGCAGCTTCGTCCGGAGCGACCGTTTTCCTGTTCTTGGAAAGCGTCCTCGGTTCGACGTGATCTTGATGAAGGACATCATAGAGCATGTGGGGGATGACCAGGCCCTGCTCTACGCCGCTGCCGAGGCCGTCGTCCCGGGAGGCGTTCTGGTGGTCGGCACGCAGAACTCGATGTCCCTCAACTATCTCATCCAAGGAACCTACCGCAGGCACTTGTTGGGAGAAAAGGATTGGTTCGGTTGGGACGAAACGCATCTGCGGTTCTACACTCCCATGAGCCTCACCAAGAAACTGGCACTGGCAGGCTTCACAAGCGAAGGTTGGCGGTCGGTGTACTTGATCCCATACAAGCTGCCCGGGATGCCGGGTTTCGGCAAGAAGTTTTTCAGGATCGACATGTTGAGTTGGATTGACAAAATGCTGGGCAGCGTTTTTCCGTACAACCGGTTGGGGTGGAATATGATCGTCCGTGCCCGGGCATCCGCCGCGGTTCCGCAACGCATATCTCTGCCCACTCATATGGAGGCGGTGTCGGGAGCCCCCGTGCCGGCAATCTGCCGGTCACTCCGACTCCCTTAGAAACCCGCAGCCCGAGAGCCCGGAACCGGAAACATACCGGACGTCCCGTCCGGGCTCGATGACATAGACCGTGTCATGTGGAGACCGGATCGTCATGGCCTCCAATGGATCCAAACCCAGGATGAGCTTGATCAATACCCGATTCACCGAAGCGTGCCCCACCACCAGAACCGTCTTTCCGTCGGTCTCCCCAAGAATCTCCTCGATCAGCGAGGCCACCCTGGTTTCTCCATCCTGATAGCTCTCTCCGCCCGGCGGTCGGAATTGCCACGTGCTTCGAATGGGGCCGGACCCGGTGATTACGTCCGCACGATGCCTGCCTTCCCACGAACCGCACGACAACTCCCCCATGGACTCTCGGAACGACAGGGGAACCCGCAGGCAGTGCGAGTGGGTCGCAGCGGTGAGTGCGGCCCGGCCGAGGGAACTCGATATGATGCGCTGTACGCTTTCGGGACCGATGATCCGCGACATATTCTTCACGGTCTCAATGCCTTGCCGAGTCAACGGCGCATCAGTCCGCCCCATGATGAAACCCTCACGATTCGCGGTTGTTTGTCCGTGCCGTGCCAGCACTATTTTCACGGATTGGGGGCCCGTAGCAGCTCGCCTCCTTTTTGGATAATCCTCTGCGGAATCGGCCGAGGACGGCCCGCTCCACTTCATCCTTTATGCCGTTTCCCCGTATGATTCGCAACCGGCATCGATACGAAAAGATGCGCCGGCCTCCCGGCGTTCCGCGGGGTATTCTTTAGTGGAAACAACGTACTATCCCTCGCCCGGCAGGGACGCCGGGACGCCACCGCGTGTCTAGAGAATGTGCGACCGCATCTATGCCATGAAGCACTTAGGAATGGTAAACACGAACCGGCACCCGTTACCGAGATCGCTTTCCACGCGGATGTCTCCGCCATGGGCCTCCACCAGGCCCTTGCAAACGGCCAGACCTATGCCCGAAGAGCCCTGATGAATCTTTGAACCGCCCTTGTCCGCAACCTGATAGAACTTCTCGAACACCAGCGTATGGTATTTTTCCTCGATGCCCGGCCCTTGGTCTTGGACGCCGACTTCAACCGCGTGATCGCGGGCGTCGGAAATAGTCACGGTAACCGCGGCGCGGTCGGGGGAGAACCTGACGGCATTGGACAGGAGATTGGTGAGGACCTGGTAGATCCGCTGTTCGTCAAAGACGGCCGTGACTTCGTCGGGTGCGTCCAGCACAAGATTGATGGATCTCGTCCGGGCAATGGCATGTTGTGAAAGGATCGCATCTTCCGCAACGGATCTGAGGCAGTTTTCTTTCAGGTCCAGTTCCATCTGTCCTGATTCGATTTTCGAATAGTCGAGAAAATCCACTACGGTCGTTATTAAGTGATCGGTATTCCTCTTGATAATGTCCAGGTAGACGGTATCGGCGCAAGAGTCCTTGCGGGCCAGGATGTCGGCCGCACCCTTGATACTGGTCAAGGGTGTCCGCATTTCATGGGAAACATCCGAAAAGAATTCCGACTTGGCTTTGTTGAGACTCTCCAACTCTTTGTTGGCGGCTTCAAGATCCTCATTGGTGCGGCATAGATCTCTTGTGGCACTTGCGATCTTGCGTTCCAGTTCCTCGTGCTGATGCTTGAGCTTTTCGTCCAGTAGACGGCAAAAGTCCGTTATTTCCTTGAGTTCGTCACCGTGCTCCGTTGCGGACTCGGCATCCTTGTCGTCGAGGTTCATCTTGCCCATCAATGCCCGTATGTTGCGGATGCGTTTGAAGACCAGGGAACGCGTGGTTACGAAGAGCAGAACGACCAATGCCCCGGAAAACACCGACCCGGATCCTATGAGTATAATCCTGTCACGGGTTATTGCGGATTGGGCCTCATCCATGGGGATAAGCACGCTTAGACAACCGCCGACGTCGCCGGGCTTGTAATCCTGAACCATGTGACACTGCATGCAGTTATCGTTCACGAACACGGGCGCGATGTACCGCAAGACCTTTCGCCCCCCGCGTTGTTCGATTCGAAAAATCCCATCGGTTGGTGAAGACCTGAATTGTTCCAGAGCTTCCTTTTCGAGGCGATCGGGCGCGTTTTGCGGGTTGAGCCAGATCGTGTTGGCAAGTCTGAAAGAATAGAGGCCTCCTTTTGACGCGCGTTCGGAAAGGTGTCTGGTGATGATGGAAGGACTTACCTTCGTGAAAACCGACCCATCCGAGGTTGTTACATCAGGTTCCTTGAGAAAGGGGCTGGAACGGACCGACTCGGTCTTTGGAACGAGCACCGTCTGGTTGTCGGCAACCCATTGCCTGGTGAGCACAATCTGTTTGTGTAGTATAATCGCCTGCTTCTTCACCTGATTCATGATGTGCTCTTCTTGCTGCCGCGAAAACCAGACGAATACCAGGAGAAAGATGGCAACAATGGTAATCGAAGTGCTCAAAAGAAACTTGAGCGAGATTCTACTGTCCGAGAGCACGTTCAATCGAGAAAGCATGGCAGTGAAGCTATGGGAAGACTAGGCTGCTTACGGGGAAATCCTTCGATGACGACCCGCCTCACACGGACGGATCATCGGGTTTCCCCCGGACCGGCATATGACGGCCCACTGAATTTTACAGTTTCTTAACAAGATTTTACAACAACTTTACAAGCACCCTGGTGCATACTGTAAGGCGAGTGAGAGCGTCACCCTCGGGAAACCGAGGGAAGCGGGCCACGCGGGGCGGCCTTCGAGCCTCCACCGCATCCGGCGGAGCCGAGACACGGCGAACAAACGTTAGCGACCGTATTATTCCGGATACAGGGAGTGGAGCCATGAGAAGAATTCTCATACTTATCGTACCAGCGCTTTTCTTCGTTTCATTCCAAGCCATGGCTGCCGTGAAGGTGGATCCCAAACTGTATGGGTCGCCGGAAGGGCAGGTCTGCATCAAATGCCATGAATTGAAGTCACCGGGCTTGTTCAAGATGTGGAAGCTCGGCCGGATGGGACAGGCGGGCGTCAACTGCTACGACTGCCATCGGGCGGAGAAGAAGGCCGATAAGACGCCTGGAGACATCGACGGGTACGACCATAGAGGCTTCTGGATTGCCGCGATAGTGAGCCCCAAGGATTGCGCACGCTGTCACCAAGAGCAGTTCGATCAACAGCAGCCTTCCCACCACGCCAATGGAGCCAATATTCTCAATTCCCTGGACAATTATCTGGGAACGGTCCTCGGAGGCGCCCCGTGCGTTACCACGGGCTGCCGCCAATGCCATGGTTCCAACGTAAAGGTGCTCAAGGACGGAAGACTCGATCCTTCCACATGGCCCAACACCGGCATTGGACGAATCAACCCCGACGGGAGCAAAGGAAGCTGTTCCGCCTGCCATACCCGGCACCGCTTCTCCCGCGAGCAGGCCCGGCGGCCCGACGCGTGCGGCAAGTGCCACTTGGGGCCGGATCATCCCCAGATCGAGGTGTACACCGAATCCAAGCATGGAATACTCTACCAGGCTTTCAGAGACAAATTGAACATGGACCGGACGGACTGGGTGGTAGGCATTGACTACCAAGACACTGCGACCTGCGCGACCTGTCACATTTCCGCCACTCCGAACCAGAAGGCCTCCCACGATGTGGGAAACAGAATATCGTGGACCCTCAGACCCCCCATATCCAAGAAACTCACCAACTGGAAGGAACGGCGGGCCAACATGCAGGACGTCTGCCGTCAGTGCCACGGCGACCCGATGGTCGACGGCTTCTACGCCCAGTTCGACGAACTGGTTGAACTCTATAACAATAAGTTCGCCATTCCCGCCACGGAGATCCGGAAAAGACTCATGGACATGGGCAAGATCTCGAAGGCCGACTTTGACGACAAGATCGATTGGATCTACTGGGAACTCTGGCACCACGAGGGCCGACGGGCACGGCACGGCGCTTCCATGATGGGACCCGACTATACCTGGTGGCACGGTATGTACGAGGTGGCCAAACACTTCTACGAGTTATATCTGCCCGAAGTCGAACGCGTCATGGGTGGAAAGACGGCCGCGGCTCCGCTTCTGGACGAACTGGTCTTCAACAATCCCCAGCACCGGTGGTACAAGGAAGGCATGAGCAAAGAGCAGCTCCAGAAACTCGAAAACTTCTATCAACAAAGATACGGCGGCAAAGAAGCCAAATAGGCTCGGGCTTCCAGGCCTTACTGAAACAAGGGCGAATTCATGAAAGGAATTAACGGAATCCGAAAAGTCGCTCTCTTGGCCCTGTCGGTGGCCTTGGTACTGACCGGTTCGGCTCCGACAAACGTGTTTTCCATTGATGAGTCACGGATTCAGAGCTTTCCTCGGCCGGCGGAAGAGGAACCGGATGGGCAGGCCAAACAGGAATTCCCCGTCCCGTTCAAGCCTCTGCCGAAAACCATCACTCCGTGCCGCGCGTGTCACGGGCCGGAAAAGGACTTTCCGGTGAACTTCCAGCGTCGGGAATCCCTGTTGGTGCACCGCAACATTCAGTTGAATCACGGGGGCGTGCGTGTCTGGTGCCTTGACTGTCACCATCCGGATAAGCGGAACTACCTGCTTCCTCTCAGTGACGGGAAACTGATTACCTTTGAGCACTCGTACCTTCTCTGCGGCAAGTGCCACGGGACCAAATTCAGGGATTGGCGCAACGGCATTCACGGAAAGAGGACGGGATCCTGGAACGGCAGGAAGCAGTACCTCCTGTGCACAAATTGCCATGATCCTCACCAGCCAAAGTTCAAGCCGATTTCCCCGATGCCCCCGCCGGAGAAACCCCGCACGCCGAAAGAATACGCGTCGGGAAGCGTCAAACACTAAGGGTTCCGAGCCATGAGTGAACAGAACGACAACGTCACGAAGAAAGGTCCGGTCTTACCGGAGGAAGATGGTTCGGGCCCGCGAAAGGGACACGAACCTGCCGATTCCGAAAGAGAGACGACTCTTCCCTCCCGCCGGACCTTCTTGGCCGGGGCCGCCGGCTTTTTTGGAATGATGGCGGTCGGCTCGTGTTCCTGGGAAGAGTTCTTCCAGCAGCAGTTCACGAGGATGACCAAGGAAGAGCTCGAAGCGGCCGTCGAACGTCTACGGGCCGACTACAAGAACAAGTATGGAAAGGACTTCGTGGTGGGCACCGAGGGGCCTCTCGACGGGACCCTCTTCGGCTATGCCTTGGACATTCAGCGTTGTATCGGCTGCCGAAGGTGCGTGTATGCGTGCGTGGAGGAGAACAACCTTGCCAGAAAACCGGAACAGATTCAGTACATACGAGTTCTGAGGTTCAAAGACGGGACGATGAATTTTGAGGAATCGGACATCTATTACGATCCCGAGGAGGTTCCCCAGGACGGCTTTTACTACATGCCGGTACAGTGCCAGCACTGTGCAAACGCTCCATGCACCAAGGTTTGCCCCGTCCGCGCCACCTGGACGGAGCCGGACGGCATCGTTGTGGTTGACTACAACTGGTGCATCGGTTGCCGGTACTGCATGGCTGCGTGCCCGTATCAAGGCAGGTGGTTCAACTGGGGGGAACCGTACGTGCCCAAGGACGAGGTGAACACCCAAACTCATTATCTGGGCAATCGCCCAAGAATGAAGAACGTTGTGGAAAAGTGCACGTTCTGCATCCAAAGGGTCCGCAAGGGACTGTACCCCAAGTGCGTGGAGGTTTGTCCGGTGGGTGCCCGCAAGTTCGGAAACCTGTTGGACCCCGACAGCGAGATCCGAAGAATCATCGCGACGAAGAGAGTCTTCCGATTGAAGTCGGAGCTGAACACTCAACCGAAATTCTACTACTTTTTCGCTACCTGATAGGTGAGGGTCACCATGGAGAGATCCGGTTTCATTCCCTCGGCAGTCAAGAGACTCGTTACAGGACCTCCCTTGTATTACGTCTGGGTTCTGCTTTTGTCGGCCGTTGCGGTAACGGGCGTCATTACGTATACCACCCAGGTGAACCAGGGCTTGGTGGTCACCGGTATGACCAGTTTTGTCTCGTGGGGACTGTACATAGGAAACTTCACCTTCCTCGTGGGCGTGGCGGCCGCCGCGGTGCTTCTCATTATTCCCGCCTATCTCTACGAATTCGGTCCCATAAAGGAGATCGTCATCGTCGGTGAGGCGCTGGCGGTAAGCGCGTTGATGATGTGCATGATGTTCGTCACCGCGGATCTTGGGCGGCCGGACAGAATCTGGCACTTGATCCCGGGGTTGGGCATACTGAATATTCCGAGCTCCATGCTGGGATGGGACATTGTCGTGTTGAACGGCTACCTGTTTCTCAACCTGTTTATCCCGGGCTATATACTGCTCAGGGCATATCAGGCCAAAGACGTGAACATGAAGTTCATTCTGCCGTTCATCCTCCTGTCCATTCCTTGGGCCGTGAGCATTCACACGGTGACCGCGTTCATCTACAACGGGTTGGCGGCCAGACCCTTTTGGAACGCGTCCATACTGGCACCCCGCTTCCTCGCGTCGGCTTTTTGCTCGGGACCGTCCCTTATCATCATTCTGTTTCAGATCATCAGAAGATACACAAACTTTCATGTCAGGGACGAAGCCCTGTTCAAACTTGCCGAGATCGTCGCCGTTGCCATGGCCGTAAACCTCTTTCTCGCGGGCGCGGAATTCTTCAAGGAACTGTACTCCAATACCGACCACTTGGCTCCTCTACAGTACCTCTATATGGGTCTCCACGGAAAGGGAAGACTTGTTCCGTGGGTCTGGACGGCAATGGGTTTCAACATCGCGGCGTTCGTCATCTTCCTGATCCCTTGGACCAGAAAGAACTTCGTGACATTAAATCTCGGTGCCGTCCTCATCATCTGCGGAATATGGATTGAAAAGGGAATGGGCTTGATCATTCCCGGATTCATCCCTTCGCCGTTGGGCAGAGTCTGGGAGTATGCTCCCACCACGGTCGAGATACTCGTCTCAATGGGGATATGGGCAATCGGACTGCTGATTCTCACGCTCATACTCAAGATCATCATTCCCATCGAGACCGGCGAGTTTACAAGGGCCGGTAAGGCTGCCGCCTGAGCGCTCCGTTGGAACGGAAACATGTCGGCCGGCCTCAAACATGTACATTTGCCCCCCCGGGGCGGGGGTATGAAGTTATGAAATCCGTCCTTCACGCAGGAACGAGGAGGAGAAGAAAATGACAAAGTCGGCCTATTTGTTGATGATGATCCTGACTCTTGTGCTCGGGATGCCTTTGGCGGCCTCGGCTCAGGACAGAGACTGCCCGGACTGTCCGAAAAGGGGACCGGCAAAGACCACCGTGCTCGACCCCGGTTGGCAGACGTTTACCCCACCTTCTCTCGCTCCCGGCCGGCGGCCGGACTGCCATCGCGTGCAGTTCGGTAAACAGAGTTGCATGGATTGTCATAAGAAGGAAACGCCGAAGAGCTACCAGGCGTGGCTCGGTTCCAAGCACGGCATCAACAACGTCAAGTGCGGGGTCTGCCACGGTGATGTAGACAACTATCGGGCGTATCCCGGCAAGGATATCTGTATAGGGTGCCATTCCCATCAAGTTAAGAACATGCCGGAACAAAGCCTTGTTACGAACTGCTCGTTCTGCCACAAGGGACACTGGTTCACGGTACATAATGTCGACAAGTACGAGCGGTTTGCATTGGGTAAAGAGAGAGAACGGTTGAGAGTTCCCGGATTCTAAATCCGTCCAGGCAGCCTAAACGATTTTGGAGGACGCTATGAATATGACGCGAAGAGACATGATCAAACTGTCTGCAGCTGCTTTCGCTGCCGGGGCGCTGAATATACCGTTCGCCGGCCGTGCGAATGCGGCCGAAGGGGATGCAGTAGAGGTCGATGAATGGATAAAGGGCACGTGCCGCTTCTGCGGCACCGGATGCGGCGTGTACGTAGGCGTGAGAGACGGCCGGATTGCAGGGATCAGAGGCAATCCTCAGGCGCTGACGAATTTCGGCTTTCTCTGCGTGAAAGGGTTTAAGGGCTATACCAGCATGTACCATCCGGACAGGCTCAAGTACCCCATGGTCCGCGATCAAAACGGCAAATTCAAGAGAGTGAGCTGGGACAGCGCTCTGGACAGGGTCGCTGCGAAATTCAAGCAGCTTCAGCAGGACTATGGAAGGGATTCCACAGCGTTCTATGGGTCCGGCCAGTGCATGACCGAAGAGAGCTACACCTTCAACAAATTGTGGAAGGGCGGCTTCGGGTCGAACATGGTGGAGGGAAATCCACGGCTGTGCATGGCTTCGGCGGTCGGGGGTTACGTTACGACATTTGGAACCGACGAGCCCGCAGGATCTTACGCGGACATTGAAAAGGCGCGCACGTTTTTCCTGTGCGGATCGAACATGTCCGAATGTCATCCCATCATATTCAGGCGCATCGCGAGGCAGAAACTCAAAGAACCCGACAGGATCAACATCATCGTATGCGAGCCGAGACTGACCTCCACCGCCCGCATTGCCGATGTTTGGCTTCCGGCGGACCCCGGCACGGATTTGGCCGTGTTTCATTGTATGGCCAGAGAGCTAATCAAGAACAACTGGATCGACAAGTACTATATCGAGAACCTGTGCCGATTCACGACCGGAAAGCAAATGGTCGATTTCAAGGCCTATGTTGAGTTCCTCGAACAGTTTACCCCGGAGAACGTCGAGAAGATCACGCGCTGTCCCGCGGTCAATATACGGGAAGCCGCACGCCTCTTCGGAACCGAGGGGCCGACCATGAGTCTGTGGACAATGGGCCTCAACCAGCGGACCAAAGGCGTTTGGGCCAACAATCTGGTTCACAACCTCCATCTCATTACGGGAAACATCTGTAAGGACGGTGCGGATTCGTTCTCGCTGACCGGTCAGCCCAACGCGTGCGGCGGTGTCCGGGAGACCGGTTCGCTCTGTCATCTTCTCCCCGGCACGCGCCCCGTGGCGGACCCGCAGGTCAGGGCTCAGGTGGAGAAGGCCTGGAACATTCCCCAAGGAACCATCGATGCCAAGCCCGGATTTCACACGATGCAGATGTTCGCTTCACTGGGCGGCGAGAAGGATCCATCCAAACCCCTCAAGGCAATGCTGGTCTCCACGAGCAATCCCGCCCAATCCCTGCCGAACGGTCATAAGTACTACAAAGGTATGAAGGATGCGTTCCTCGTGGTGCTCGACATCTTTCCAACACGGACGACACAGCTTGCCGACGTAATCTTGCCCGCCGCGTTCATTTACGAAAAGGGCGGGGTATACGGCTGCTCCGAAAGGCGGAGCCAACTTACCGGCAAGTGCGTTGAGCCCCCGGGAGAGGCCAAACCGGATCTGTGGATCGCCGCCCAAATCGCCAAACGCATGGGCCTGGAGAAGCTCATCCCGTGGAACGGCGACGATGCGCCCAAGAATTATCGCATGGCGTGGGATGATTACCGCAACTGCGTGAAGATGACGGAACATACGTTGTACGGCATCACCTACGATCGGCTGGCAAAACTCGAGGCGGGCCTGCAATGGCCCTGTCCGAACGAGCAGAGCCCGGGGACGGCCCAGCGGTACGTCCGCGGCAAGGATCCGCTCATGGACATGCCGGAAATCGTCAAGGTACCCTCAACCGCCATGATCTATTTCTATGGGGACAAACAGCACGAGGGCAGGGCCAATGTATTTCTCAGGCCGTACGTCGGGGCCGCGGAACCGCCGGACAAGGAGTACCCCTTCTTCCTCACCACCGGCAGGGTTATCGAGCAATGGCATACCGGTACCATGACCATGAGAGTGCCGGAAATCGCCAGGTCGCAGCCCAATGCCTACCTGGAGATCAACCCCAAGGATGCCGAGGCCTACGGCATAAGGAACGGCGATCTGGTAAAACTCATAAGCCGTCGCGGGTTCAACGTCCTGCCTGCCCGCGTGGTCAAGAATTCGTTGCCCGGGATACTGTTCGTCCCGTGGTTTGATCAGAATTGGGCCCGTATGATTAACCGGGTAACCATAGACGCATTCGATGAGGGATCCAAGCAACCTGAATTCAAGATTTGTGCGGCAAGAATCGAAAGAATGGGCGACCCCAAGGATGTGGCCGACAGGACCATCATATCCGACGTGGACGCCCCATTCCCGGAGAAGCTGCCGTAGTTGAGGACAAGGTCTTATGGTCATCACCGGGAGTGCCGTTCTTGTTGAGCCGGGATCCGCGGCGAACGTGGTGGAACACCTTAAACGATATCCACAGGTGACCCATCACGTCACCTCCGATGCCGGGACCGAACTGGTCGTCAACCTTGAGGCCGACGACTTCGACGATCTCGAGCGTCTCTGCGGCAGGCTCAAAGAGGAGATCTCCGAGATAGTCGATATCGCGCACATCTATGCCAACTTTGAAGAAGAAGTAGACAAGATTCGGTCGGGCGAGGTCGACAAGGAGCGTCTGAAGAAACCGAAGTTCTTTGACAACAGGTAACTGCCGAGTTGAAAGCGAGAAACATTGAGCGGAGAATTACGGAGTTTCCTGCAACGGGTGTTCCTCGACGGAGAGAATCCGTTCGTGAACCGGTACGAGGTCAACAGGCTCCGGCCTCCGGGCGCGGTCGACGAAGAACGCTTCATGGCTCTGTGCATCCGCTGCAACAGGTGTCTGGAGGTTTGTCCGTACGGAACCATCAAACGTGCAGGATGGGGACCGGCCATGGGCACTCCCTATGTCCTGCCGGAGACCAGGGCGTGCTACCTGTGCATGGCGTGCTCCCGTCTGTGTCCCACCGGGGCGTTGGATCCACAGCTGCGCAGCCCCGAAAAGGTTCGCATGGGAAAGGCCTCCATCGACGCGTCGATCTGTTACAGCCGGTTGTTTATGCGGCATGACGTCCTCCCCGAAAACGCAGGACAGAAAATAGGCGCTCTTTGCAACACCTGTTACAATGTGTGCCCCTTGGCGGACAAGGCCATTGTGTTGAAGGACAACCTCTTTCCGGTCGTGCTCGACGGATGCGTTGGATGCGGCATCTGCGTCGAGAGATGTCCGACGCGTCCCAAGAGAGCCGTTAATATTACTCCGACCGGGATGGGGCAAGTCGATGAAGCCGGTTTCTATTTCCGGAAGGCAAAGAAACATTACGAGACGTCGGCATCGGTCAAGGAGGGCGGTGCTGAAGGAGTGCTGAAGGGAGAAGATCTGCTCGACCGAAAATACAAGATCGAAGGGTCCGCCGAGCCCCCCGGGTTTAAGTTCCCCTACAAGGTTCCAAAGTCCATCGAGGGTTGGGATTGATGTACAGGCCGTACCGACGCGTGACGCAGTTCTCCGTCTTCGCCGTCATGTTCATTATACCTCTGCTGAACCTTTACGAGATATTCGCGGTGACCGGGACATTCTATGCGGTCAACATAGGCCGACTCGGCATAGCCGATCCCGTTGTCATATTTCAAGCTCTCTTCGCGTCGGGAAGTTTGACCGCAACGTTATTCGGTGCGGCGTTGTTTCCGATACTACTCGCTATGCTGCTCGGAAGGGCGTGGTGCGGGTGGATGTGTCCGTACCACCTTGCGGCCTACGGCGTTGCGTGGATACGCGGCCGAGTGAAGAAAACATCGCCCGGTCAGGACGCACGGGAGCATCTCGTTGTTTCAAGTTCTTTCAACGCGAATATCTGGAGATACGGGTTCCTCATGCTCGGCACCGGTGCTGCGGGAGCCGTCGGCATACCGGTTCTGAACTATGTGAGCGCGCCGGGAATTCTCAGCACCGAGGCGATGATACTGGTCAAGGAACACGCCGTCTCCTTGGAATTGGGCTTCATTGCTCTCATCCTGCTTCTTGAGTTGCTCGTCCTGCCCCGGTTCTGGTGCAGGCTCTTTTGTCCTACGGGCGCGTTCCTGGCCCTGTTCAGATTGCCGTTTACCCTGCGTGTGGGAACGGATGCGGGCAACCCAAGGTCCCCTTGTTGTAAGGAAAACCACTGCACCTCGGCCTGCCCCATGGGCCTGTCCCCGTTTCGCGAAGGGAGTAATCTGCTGTGCACCAATTGCGGCCGGTGCATCGACGCGTGCAGGGCCAACGGGGGGCCGGGAAGATTGCGGTTCAAAGGTTTTGCCGGCTAAAAACCCCGGAAATTCCCAAGTGCAAGTTTGGTGGTCAATTGGTCTAATTCATGGTATTCTCGTCATGGATTGCGAATCCAAGCGGGGATTTGACGTGGATGGGAATCTGCGCCGGGCCGCGTTTTCCGTGCACGTCGCAAATGCCGTTTGAAACCCGGAGTTATGGATAAATGTGCATGAAAAGGGGCTTATGTGCCGTTGTTTGCCTGGTGATGATGAATCTGCCCGTCTTTGTGTGCGCAAGTAACCTCAAAGCCGAAGGGTATTTCCGTGAAGGTTACATGGCATCCATGGCCAGAGAATGGGATTCGGCAATCTCGCTGTACACGAAATCCATCGAATTGAATCCCGACAACCCCGAACCGTACATGCAGCGTGCTGCGGCCCTGGAAATGGCGAACCGGATCGATGAGGCCATTGCAGACTACAGGTCAACTCTCCGTTTGAAACCCGATTATTACCTGGCCATGGAATATCTTGCAAAACTCTATGAAAGCAAAGGCGAGTATTCCAAGGCCGTCGATCTCTATTCCAAGGCGCTGAAGGTCGTTACGGATTCCAGATGGAGATCGGTGGTGATGTGGTGGATGTCGCAAGCACAGAAAAAGATACGGCAGAGTGATGGCGAGGACGACAGGAATTCGCGGCGGAAGAGGAGAAATTAGCGCACTTCACTGCCGGCTTCCGACGCAGTCCGCGATCCGGGGGGACACTCATGAACAATGCTCGATTTGTCGTCTTCCCACCTACTTGGCAAGATCCTTCCTTTGGTGAAAACGAATTGAATACGTTGCTTTTCAGTTGGGGATCTCAGTACTCGAGCTTCTCCAGGATTTTTTCCCGTACTCGCTTGGCTGCCGCAACCATTTCCAACGCATGTTGCTCGGTAGGTTCAAATAGGTCATCAGGATATCGAGACCCTATCGCGTAGACGGTAAGCTTTCGGCAATCGTCCTCCAGTATCTTCAGGTCCGGCGCACTTCGCCAACACCGCCACCAGATCGTGGGTCCGCGCCGGCGTTTGTCCCCGGAAGACTAGGAAAGCCTTGAGCAATTTTTCGGCGGCCTGTTGGGCATGGAAACATACCGTATCCCACGGAACCCGGCTTGCCGGAAGGTTATTTTCCACGTTCAGGAGATCATTCTCGGCCTTGGCAAGCCAAGCCGAGAAGTTTGACTCAGGGTCGTTCATACAGCACCTTCCCTTCCGCTTCAATCGTTGAAAGCAGGGTGCCGCGTACCTTCTTCAAACGTTCCACCTCTGCAGGCGTGTATACCACCACATCCATGGACCATGGCCTGAGTCCGAACACTGCACTGACCTCAATGGCTCTTTCAGGAGGAGGTCGATCCGTTTCCATTTCCACGAACAAGTCCAGATCGCTTTCCTCCGTTTCCTGACCTCGGGCGTGGCTCCCGAACAGGACAACCCTCTCCGGGTCAAACTTATTGACGATAGTCCGTATGATCTCTTCCTGTTGTTTTCGGTTCATGAGCACCGTTCCCGACGGCAAAGCAAACCGTCGCATGCCTGAGGAGACCCGTCCGACGGGATTGAAGAGCTTTTCGCCCAGTTCTGCCCGTCCCTAACTCCCACTGTGGACCAAACCCTTCTCACCCGTTTGTTCGACGTTCCATCTCCGACCAATCTTTTGTTTGGTGCGGACAACCGGTAAACCGACATATGATATCATACCTCTTGGGCAAACAGCGGAGGGATTCCCAGACTTTCGAGTTAATAACTCGTCCGGTGAATCCGGCCCCTTCGCTTGCCCGCGGAATGGCTTAGTGCCCCATGGCAAGAGTACGGTCGCACATTTTCGTCTCGCTGACGGCTCGGGTGCCGGCAAAAACGAGAATCCGGGCACGGAGGCCCGGGCTACGAAGGACTATCATGAAGCCTTAGACTTGTTTCGTGGGACGGGCCTCCGTGCCCGTCATCTTCAAGGGCGGGCGTCCGCCCGCCGTCTCCCCGGCGAAGGCCGGGGTCCAGGAAGAAGAGACTGGTTCCCGGCCTACGCCGGGAAGACTGTGCTGCTTGTGCGACCGTATTTGGGAAACCGAGCACTTAGCACTCTGTTCCACAAGTACGGTGACGTATTCTTGACAACGAGCACTTGGTATCCCGGTAAACCCCCATGATCGGGGCGATCACAACTGAGAATGAAAATCCCTCGGTGCTCCGAGCCTAAGACCGGGCAGAGCCCGAAGGATAGGCATTCCCAGGCAGGAGCCTGGGAACGAGGGGAGGAGGATTTTCAGACAAACGGTTGCGCTTCCCCCATGTCAGCTTTCCCTGAGGGCGTCGACGATTTCCAAATGAGCGGCACGCCAGGCGGGCAAAAGCCCTCCCACGAGCCCCATGGATACGGAAAAGGCCATGGAATAGAGGGCGATGGGCGGCG
>JAZDHD010000256.1:0-5388 GCA_043806215.1 Pseudomonadota bacterium
CATTGAGCGTATTGATCTCTTTCATGGCAATCTGCATTTTCAGGGCGCATGCCACCGCCAACTCGGGATGGTTCTCCAGAGGCTCCGGCGCTCCGAAGAAAGCCAGTATGCCGTCACCGATGATTTCATCCACAATGCCGCGGTGCTCGAGGATGATCTCCACCATCTTCCCAAGGTACCGGTTGAGGAATCTGATGACTTGTTCAGGGCTCATGGTGGACGTAAGTGCCGTGAATCCTCTTAAGTCGGACATCATGATGGAGATATCCCGGCTCTCGCCGCCGAGCTTCAGGCCGTCCTTGGAGTCCAAGAGCCGCTTTACGACTTCCTGGGTCAGATAGCGGCCGAACGTGTCCTTGATCCGGTCTCTGTCCCTGAGTCCCTCCACCATGCGGGTGAATGCAGCGGCCAGTTGCCCGACCTCGTCCTTGGACCGGATGCCTGAGAGATCGATGTCCAATTCTCCCCGGGACACCCTCGCCGCTTCAGCAGCCATGGTGCGCAGGGGACGGCTAATGGAACGGGCGACCAGCACTGCGGCGATTACCAGAAGAACGAGTCCGGCGGCCGCGAGGAGCATGGTTTCCTGATGCAGGACGCCGACTTTGGCAAAGAGTTCGTCCTTGGGCAAGACCGCTCCCAGGGTCCATCCGGGAGGATTGATGGGGGAAAAGGCCACAAAGGAATCCACCCCGGTAAACGCGGTTCCGATGTCCGCAAAACCGCCTTCTCTTGCCAACACGCTTCGTGCAAGCTTGTGTCCTCGTGCGGGATCGTATTTCCTTGCCAGTTCAAAGATCGTCATCTTCGCCGGCAGCTCCCGGCGACGGGCCGTCACAAAGACTCCCTCATCGGATAGGACAAAGCAAAACCCGGTCTCGTAGAGCATCAACGAGTTAACAACGCGGTTCAACCGCTCCAATGACAGGTCGCCGGTGACAACGGCCCACAGGTCCCGCTCCGTCGCATCGGGGCGCTTGCGAAATACCGGATGGGAATACGTGGTCATGAGAACGTTGCCGCCTCCTTCGTCAAAGTAAGGTGCCGACCACACGGGTTTCTTGAGTTTCTTGGGAACGGAGAACCAATTCTTGTCGAAGTAGTCATAAGATTGTGAGCCGAGCTGCGCATACTTGAGGCTCCCTTGGTACCGGTAGAAGTAAGGTGCGTATCGTTCCAGGTCGGATTTGAATGCAAAGGGTTCAAAGGCGGCTGCGGATCCGAAGATGGCATGATTTTGACTCACCACCCGTCTGATGTGGTTGAGCAGAGCGGCTTCGTCCCATGAGCCCATCTCGAGGAACGATGCGAAGTTCTTCACGGCTCCGGCAACTTCGAGGAACTCTTGTTCCAATTCATTGGCAAGCGAGGTAGTGAGGTTCTTGGCCGCGGTTTCGGATTCTTGGCGAATGAGACCGCAAGAATTCGTGTAGCTGCGGTCCAGCACCAGAGCCAGAATCACCAACGTGCTGCCGAGAACCATGAGACCGATTTTGAACGTGATGCGAGCTCGGATGGGAATCATGTGCAACTCCTCGGACAAGGGTATCGGCAAGAAGGGATGCGGAACAAACGCGACGAACAAGCCGAGTGATAAGAAATTATTTCCATGAGCCGTGTTCGATTGCCCACGGTCCCATACGCAAGATTGCTCTTACACATTCCCGTGTCCGCCCGAGGTTGTCAACGGCAAATCGCAATGGACGGCATCGGATTGACTTGCTAAGTGCTCCGCGGCGTAAATGCGGTCACGGATTTTTCGTGCTGAGATTGCTTTACCGCTGTGCGCGGGACTGCGCTCCTCGCAGTGACATCTCGTGGCCGCACGCGATTTCTCACGGCACCACGCTGAAGCATGTCATTGCGAGCCCGAGGCTTTGGGAGGGCGTGGCAATCTCAACCGCGAACGCTGCCGGCTCGGGTGCCGGCAAGAACAGGATCCGGGCACGGAGGCCCGGGCTACGAAGAACAAAGACCAAGCCGGTCGTACACCGTGGGACGGGCGTCCCTGCCCGTCATCTTTAGCTTGTGCGACCTCGCAAAATTCGGAATCGTGTCCCCGGATTGCTAAAACGGTATCATGTCCCCCGGAAACGTGCCCGTAAGAGCCTATGGTTACAACAAATACCACTAGACCGCTGCGAGGTTTTCTGTTAGAAAACCATAATGGAGGACTTGATGGTGCAAATGGTGGATCCGGACAAGATCCGATTGGTTCCCGGGCAAAGCGTACAGGGCATTTTTGTGTCGCGGCCCGAGGGGGAGCGCGAGGTGGGCCTCTTTGTCCGAGGGCTTTCCGGTGTGGAATTCCGGGATCAGGATCCCGGGATCGAACAACGTGCCGGGTTGATCAGGATCGACGACGTGTTGCTGGTCGTGACCATGATCAAGATAACCCGGACGAACCAAGAGATCTTCGACGTGTGGTGGAATTATCATGCCCCGGACGGGTCTGCTCAGTTCAAGAGGATGTCCGAACAAGATATCTTGACCGTTCACTTCTATAATGAAAAAGGGGAGAGGTTCTCCGTTGATACGGACAACGGATTCCGCAAGTTCTTCAACGATCTACAGAATCTGATCGGGAAGACCAAACCGTGGACCGAGGTTGAGTTCGACCGGGCGGTCCGAGGCTTCTGTGCACAATCATATCCCAAAGAGAACCTCTGGGAAATGATCGAGTTGGGATCGGCCCTCAAGGACTCCGTCCAAGCCGGCCCCCCCGGGATCGACACCTATCCCGGAATCATTCCCGACGAGCTTCGTCCGTTCTACGAATACACACCGGAAAAAGGCCACTGTATTCGAGTTATTCCCTCGATGCTGGAAGGCGACGCAACCAACGGTGATCCGGAAGAGTATCTTCACCCGGCGCCGGTCAAGACAGTCCTGAGATGCGGTATACGGTGGACGCGGGGGTACCCGGTGGTCCCGGTTCCATTCATCCCCGGCCACGGGCCGGCCGTCCCGCCCGACGACGCGGAATTCTAGACCGGGGGAACGTTTTCCGACCATCCCCCGATGGGATGCCGCCAGGCACTTCGTCGTTTTCATACGACCGCAAATTCCCACCCGGAAACAAATTGCCTTGCGAGAATCACGGAAACCGGTCAGCATGACATGTCCCTTGGGCGAAGGCCTCTTGCGGGCCGGGGAGAGAAAGCCGGTACCGGTTGTCTGCGCCGGAGAAATCCGGGGTTCACCGAAATGACGGCAGATGACATGCGACCGATGGAGACGCACTCATGATAACGAAGCTCAGATTTCGTTGGTTCAAGTCAATCGAAGATGTCGAGTTTGAGCCGGGCCGCGTCAATGTCTTCATCGGCTCGAACGGAAGCGGCAAGAGCAACCTGCTCGAAGCAATGGGCGTTTTGTCCGCGGCCGTTCACGGCCGCGTGGATGATGAGGCACTGCTGCGTAGAGGCGTGCGCCCGGGCGTTCCGGCTCTCTACAAGTGCGCATTCTCGGATATGAAACGAAGCAAGTACATCTACTTCGGCGCATGGAGCGCTTCAGCGTCTTATGAAGTGAATCTATACAATCCTATCGAACATCCTTTGCCGGCGTGGCGTTATTATTCGGAGAATCTGAAACGGGGAGAATCCTCCATCGCCGGTCGTTCCCACCATACGAAAGAAAAGCTTAACCCAGAGGCAGGTTTGATTGCTCTTAAAGCAGTTGACTTGGATCCTCAGGACGAAGCCCTCCAACTCCTCAACGCATTGCGGGACTTCGCGATTTATGCTCCCGACACCAATACCCTCAGGAGCTTGGTTCCGGATCGGCAGCAGCGAATCCCCATAGGGCTTTCGGGAGGGCAAATTCCAAGCTCGCTATTGATACTGCTTCGAAAGAGACATGACGTACAGTATATCGGCGAAGTCTGCCGTGACGTCTTGTCCCTGATAGATTGGGCCAAATCGTATGGAACTGCTTCCGCGTCTGCCATGCCTCTTTCACCGTCAGTGGGCTCCACGGAAAAGGTGATAAGGTTCGTGGACCGCTTCATGAAGTCCGGACGAAACACGCTGACAGGGTACGATGCGAGTGAAGGAGCGCTTTACGTAATCTTTCACGCTGTCTTGGCGGCCCACCCTGACTGCCCTTCCGTATGTGCGGTTGACAACGCAGACCATGCACTGAATCCAAGGTTGGCACGATCTCTCCTGAAGGCCATTTGTCAATGGTATCTGGATTCACCCCGCCCTCGTCAGATCTTCTTGACTACGCAGAACCCATTGGCACTTGACGGCCTCCCTCTTCAGAATGATCAGGTACGGTTATTCGCAGTGGACAGATCGAGAAAAGGCCGAACAACGGTCACCCGGATCGAAGTTGATGAGAAGCTGAGGAAGATGGCGGAAGAGAAGGACTGGCCCTTGTCACGCCTGTGGGTCATGGGGCACATGGGAGGGGTGCCGAATGTCTGAAACGCTCAGGATAGCCTTTGTCGTCGAGGGGTCTACGGATTTGATCGTATTGGAGGAGGTCGTTGCCGGGTTTCTTGAGGGACGGGACTTTGTGGTCAGACACCTCCAACCCGAGATGTCTGAATCATTTCAGCCGGTAGCGGGTGAACACGGATTCGGTTGGCCCGGTGTCTGCCGTTGGTGCCTTCAGGCGGCCAAACAGGCCGGAGGAAGGGTAAGAGACAACCTCCTCTTCGGTTTCAATGACTTACTGGTAGTCCAAGTGGACGCTGATGTCGCGGGGTCAAGCTATTCCGCCGGTCACATCGAAGACCCATTTCCGGGTGCAAACACCTTGCCCTGCGAAGAACCATGTCCACCGGCTTCTGCAACTACGGATCGACTCAGAACGGCAGTGCTGGGTTGGCTCGGCGAGGTCTCGCCTCCGCCCCGGACGATTCTTTGCACGCCTTCCAAGGCACTTGAAACGTGGTTGCTCGTGGGCTTGTTTCCGGACGACAACGTGCTCCAACGAGACAGCGACATCGAGTGCCGAGAGAAACCGGAAACGATCCTGCAGGGCAAGCCAAGGAAGCGACGTCTTGTATCAAGCGGCAGCAAAGACGTTGCTAAATACAGGGAAACGGCCCCCGAATTCGCCGACCAATGGGATTCGGTCACACGACTCTGCACGGAGGCCGCCCGTTTCGAGGAGGATTTCCATCGAGCGATGGCCTCACTCGACACGGCACGAGGCGCTTCCGACTGATCCCCAAGGAATGCCGACGTCTTGAATGATCGGACTTCACCTCCGTAAACCAAAACGTAACGAAACCATACGAACAAATTCATGAAGGGGGCTGCCGTGTGCTCATACCGATGAGCGTTCAAGAAAGTTGTTATGCGTTCTTCTTGGTGGGACAGCCCAGCGTCCCGCGGGATTACCTGTCTCTTCGGGCAGGTGAGACGCCGGCCT
>JAZDHD010000257.1:0-7402 GCA_043806215.1 Pseudomonadota bacterium
AAATACGGTCGCACATTCTTAACCTCTTGAGATTGCCACGCCCTCCCAAAGCCTCGGGCTCGCAATGACATGGTTCAGCGTGGTGCCGTGACCGAAATCGCGTGCAACCACGAGATGTCATTGCGAGGAGCGCAGTCCCGCGCAGAACGCGGGAAAGCAATCTCAGCGCGAAAAATCCGTGCCCGTCATCTTCAAGGGCGGGCGCTGTAAACACGCGGTAGCGACCCGGCGTCCCTGCCGGGCGTTCCCGGAAAAGAAACCCCGCGGAACGCGGGGGGGCCAGCGCTGTCAAAGCAGGTTTTGCTGCCTTGGATACGACACCGTATTTAGGAACCGGAGCACTTACCGGGAACGATGCGGTTCATCCCGCTGAAAGCGGGATTCACCACATCCTACGGAAATGTGCGACCGTATTCGGAAAATCGAGCACTCAGTGTCGTGGCCGCTTGACGGGTCACTTCTCCGTGAACGAGCACCGGCAGAGGACGTATTTGTATGGGACGTGAAATAACCGGCGGACGGGCCTTAAAGAAAAGAGTCCTCGCGCTGCTGGACCCAGAGGATTTTGACGCGGGCCTTGCCGAACTCGTCGGAATGCCCGGCAGGCAGGTGATAAACCCGTTGTTTTCGTTTCTTCTCAATGAAGACGAGAAGATAAGGTGGCGGGCGGTTGAGGCCATGGGCGCGGTTATCGCGCACCTGGCGGATTCGGACATGGAGGGTGCCCGCATTGCAATGCGGCGGCTCATGTGGAGCCTGAACGACGAATCCGGAGGCATAGGTTGGGGCGCACCCGAGGTGATGGCCGAAGCCATGACCGGGCACAAGGCGTTGGCCGGGGAATTCCTCCCGGTCTATTGCTCCTATGCCGACAAGGACGGGAACTATCTTGAGTACGAGGCCTTGCAGAGAGGATTGCTTTGGGGCGTGATCAGGCTTGCTCTACACGACCGCACGCTGACCCGTGGTGTGGTGCCCCACTTGCCTGAATACCTGAAAGCCGTGGACCCGGCGGTAAGAGGTCTTGGGGCCTGGGCTGCCGGCGTCGCGGGTGCCGTGAACGCGATACCCGGAATCAAGCGCCTCATCGATGATGAGGCTGAGTTCCGGACCTACATGGACCGTAGATTTCATAATCGGCGCGTCAAGGACACGGCGAGGGAGGCTCTCGCTCTTCTGGAGAATCAATGGGCCGCTGTTTGAAACGGTCTTGTTCCGTTTGTGACCGGCCCGGAGCCGCACTCCCGCGTCCCGGAAAAGTCAGACTCTGAAAGGGGGAGACCTTTTATGGATGCTCTTTTTCTCTCACGGCTGCAATTCGCCGTCGCCACCCTGTTTCATTTCACGTTCGTCCCGTTGACGCTGGGATTGTCGATCTTAATAGCCATTATGGAAACACAGTTCGTCAGGACCGGAGACGAAGAGTTCAAGAGAATGGCCAAGTTCTGGGGTAAGATCTTCCTCATCAACTTCGTGGTGGGCGTGGTGACCGGACTCACCCTTGAGTTTCAGTTCGGAACGAACTGGTCCGGCTATTCAAAGTACGTCGGCGACATCTTCGGTTCTCTTCTGGCCATCGAGGCCACGGTTGCGTTTTTTCTCGAGTCCACCTTCTTGGCGGTGTGGGCATTCGGCTGGAGAATCCTATCGCCCAAGGCACACGCGGCCGCCATTTGGCTGGTGGCCCTTGGGTCGAACATCTCGGCCTTCTGGATTTTGGCGGCCAACTCTTTTATGCAACACCCGGTGGGATACGTCATTCGCGAAGGACGTGCCGAGCTCTCGGATTTCTGGGCCGTAATTACCCAACCATACGCGATTCTCGGCTTCTTTCACGCGACTTGGGCCGGATACGTCGTTGCCGGTTTCTTCGTCATGGGAGTGAGCGCATACCACATCCTGAAAAAGAACGAACTCTCTTTCTTCAACAGATCCTTCCGCATCGCCCTGATATTTGCCTTTATCTTTTCGTTGGGGCAGGTCTTCATCGGTGACCTGAACGGCCAAGAGATGGCCAAATTGCAGCCGGAGAAGCTGGCCGCAGCGGAATCGCTCTGGGAAACCACCAAGGGTGCTCCGTTTGCTCTCCTGGTCATACCGGACGAAGCCAATGAGCGGAACGCCGTGGAGCTTTTTAAGATTCCAAAAGTTCTCAGCTTTCTGACCCATCATGACTTTAACGCCGAACTGAAAGGGCTCAAGTCGTGGCCCAAGGAGGATAGGCCCCCGGTTGCGCTTGTCTTCTGGTCCTTCCGGATCATGGTGGGACTCGGGTTCCTCTTTGTGCTGCTGACAGCGTACGGACTTTGGAAGCGGAACCGGCTGGAATCCGTTCCTGCATACCTCAAGATCATGATCCTCGCGATCCCGCTCCCGTACATTGCCGGTCTCTTGGGCTGGGTCGTCACCGAGGTCGGCCGGCAACCGTGGATCGTTTATCGCGTGCTCCGAACCGCCGAGGCCCACTCTCCCATTTCCGGAACGCAGGTGGGATTGTCCCTGGCGGCCTTTATCGTCCTTTACTCCCTAGTGGGGCTCGCGGCCTATTACTTAATGTACGAGGCGGGACGCAAGGGACCCGATGCCGCTGATGCTTGATTTCACAAGAAAGGCAGGTTGAGGCATGCTCGAAACCATTTGGTTCATATTGTGGGGACTGATCTGGTCGGTCTATTTCATGTTGGACGGCTTCGATCTCGGCCTGGGGACGATATCGCCGTTCATTGCCAAGAGTGAAACGGACAAGAGGACGATCTACAATGCCATGGGACCATTCTGGGACGGCAACGAGGTCTGGTTGGTCACCGCCGGCGGAGTCACCTTTGCAGCTTTCCCTACGGCGTACGCAGTGATGTTCAGCACACTGTATTCTCCCCTTCTGTTGATACTCTTCGCACTGATTATCCGCGCTGTATCATTCGAATTCCGGCGGAAGATAGACAGTGCGGCGTGGAGAATGCTCTGGGATGCCTGTCTGTTTGTCGGAAGTTTTGTCCCCGCGTTGCTCTTCGGTGTGGCATTTGCCAATATCTTTCAAGGAATACCGTTCGATGAACGTCATCACATGCAGGGGAGTTTCCTGTCGCTTCTGAATCCGTATGGGATCCTCGGCGGTATCCTTTTCGTTGCACTGTTCACCCTCCATGGATCGCTTTGGTTGGCAATCAAGTCCGACCGCGATCTTCAGGCGAGGGCGGCCAAGGCGGCATCCGCCCTGTGGTGGGCGGCACTTGTCGCGGCCGTGGCGTTCCTGGTTTACTCATGGCAGGCCACATCGTTGTGGATGAACTACTTGACACGGCCGGTGCTCTTCATCGTACCACTTGCGGCCGTGGCTGCGCTTGTGTGCACGCGGGTGTTCATGGGATCTCAATCGTGGTGGAAGGCCTGGTTTGCGTCATGTTCGACCATTGTCGGGGCTGTCATGTTCGGCGTCACGGGCCTGTATCCAAACATCTTCCCGTCCAGTCTCAACCCTGCATGGAGCCTCACTGCCTTTAACGCGAGATCGAGCACGACGACCCTGACCATCATGCTGGTCGTGGCCCTCATAATGGTGCCGGTGGTCGCCGTTTACCAGTCGTGGGCATACTATCTGTTCAGGCACAAGGTTACCGCCGACGATCTGGCTTCTGAAGAAGCCTATTGATTTTACGCAATGATTAGGAAAGGAAAGGAATGATGAACGAACGAATCGGAATGGTGACATTGATGGGAAATCCGGTTACTCTGCTCGGAGAAGGAATAAAGGTCGGCGACACGGCACCTGATTTCACAGTCGTCGCGAACGACCTGACGCCGACGACGTTCTCCTCGTTTAAGGGAAAGGTCTGTGTGCTCTCATCGGTCCCGTCGCTGGATACCCCGGTCTGTGATACTTCGACTCGCCGGTTCAATGAGGAGGCGGCAAAGCTGGGGCAGACCGTGGCCATATTAACCATAAGTATGGACCTTCCGTTTGCCCAGGCCCGCTGGTGCGGGGCTGCCGGCGTGGACGCGGTCCAAACGCTCTCCGACCACAGGGATGCGTCCTTTGGTACTGCCTACGGGCTCCTCATCAAGGATCTGCGCCTGCTGGCAAGGGCGGTATTGGTGGTTGATCGAGACGGCAAAGTGCAGTACCAAGAGATCGTCAAAGAGATCGCTGAAGAGCCGGACTATGACGCGGCCTTGGCCGTGGTCAAGAAGCTTGCCTGATACAAGCGTCGCCGCGGAGTTACAACAAGGATCACAAAATACTGATACCGGAGGTGGAAGTATGGAGCAATGGAAATCGGTGGACGAAGTTCTGGATTATGCCATAGGGCAGGAAGAAGAAGCCGCCCAGTTCTACACCGATCTCGCCGGCCGCATGGACCGGCCCTGGATGAGCGAAGTGTTCGAACAATTCGCCAATGAGGAGAACCGGCACAAGAAGAAACTGGAAGACGTAAAGGCCGGTAAACGGCTGCTGTCCGTACAAGAGAAGGTCCTGGACCTGAAGATCGGGGACTATCTCGTTGCTCCGGAAACGACGGGTGAACTGGACTACCAGCAGGCGCTCGTACTCGCCATGAAGAAGGAGAAGAAGGCCTTCCTGTTGTACAACAATTTGGCCGAATTAGCGCAAGACGAGAATCTCAAGAACGTGTTCCTGAGCCTCGCTCAAGAAGAGGCCAAACACAAACTCCGCTTCGAAGTGGAGTATGACGACTATATCATGACCGAAAACTGAACGGGAGGGGCGGACGACGCGTCCGCCCCCACTAGGGCCTGTCAACGCTGTTCCATGACGGATTCCGGCCGGTGAATACCGCCTCCTCTCGCGTGCAACGCAGGGCTTGGAATGACGTGTCGGGATCATACGGCCCAGGGGGCCAAACGGACGACAGCTTGCCTCAGGATTCCGTTCCAAAATGCCTTGGAAGAAACGAGGGCTTACCACCGAACGAGCCGGCTTTCAGATAAGGAATTTCGGATACAGGAGAAGTCTTACTCGCTGATGAGCCGCTCTTGAATGAATAATTTCCTAAAGTTGAACCCTGCGATCGTTCCTATCGGGATACGGATATTCCATTGCCTGGGACGTGACGCGAGCAATGTTCTCCCCGCAATAGCGCGCGACAATCTTCAAGGACAAATCAATACCCGCGGAGACGCCGGCCGAGGTCAATATGGAGCCGTCCTCCACCACATGCTCCCCGTATTCTACCGTAACTCGGGGAAGGCCGGCCCGCATGGTATCAAGGAAACGCCAGTGGGTTGTGGCACGATGCCCGTCGAGTAGACCTGCCAATCCCAGGAGAATGGAACCCGTGCACACCGAGCTTAGTATTTCCACTTCCGACGCGCGTCGACGCAACCAATCGAGCATCACCGGGTTGTCGCGCTCTTTGAATGTGCCCCAGCCACCCGGGACTACAAGGATATCCAACTTCGGACAAGTCTCAAACGTGTAATCGGGAGTGACTCTCATTCCTCCAGTCGTGACGATGGTGCCCTCATGCTCCGCAACCAGCTTCACCTCAAAGGGTGACGGTTCTTCGAATCGCTTGTCTTCATCATTCCGGGTGATGGAAAAGACTTCGAAGGGTCCGCAGAAATCCAGCACTTCCACATTCTGGAACAACACAATACCGACCCGTTTTCTTTCCATTCGTCTTACCTCCACAATCTTCCTAAATGGCGTTGAATTTCTTGTGCTCCAGTTTCTCTGCAAGTCGGACCATCCGCTCTTTTCGCTTACGTCCGAACGCAGATTGGCCTCACCCGACGGAGTCCCTGTCACGAGTTTCGGGGTTGCTAAAGAGGATGTTCGCGGTTCTCCTCTCGCAATGGGTGATCTCCTGATCGGCTTTCCGGATTGTACCTCGTTTCGAACTTGACAGAAATGACAAGCATACTACGATTCCTGCCAAAGTACGGTGTTCCCGTGCAGCCATAGAACACCCGTCGTGACGGAGGGCAATGCCATGGGTGCAGATTCGTCATCGTTTCTCCGTGATGCCGCATCGGATCGGGATGTCCGCCTTGTGGCGCTTCTCGCGGTACCTCCTGCAACCGGCTTGGATATTGTCGGACCGGCATCCGTATTCGGGGCCGTCAATCGCATCCCGTGGAGCCATGGTCCTCAGTTCCGCGTCGAACTCATCACCACTGCTCCGACCGGCATCGTCGAAGGCCAATTTGGCATCCCACTCGTCGCGCACCGGCACTACCGAGAGATCCGAGACACCGTGGACACCCTTCTCGTTGCCGGTGGTGCAGGTGCCTGCAAGCCGCCGGACGATGATCTACTCTGTTGGTTGCGGGAGATGGCTCCACGAGTTCGAAGATTGGGATCAGTCTGCACCGGGGCCTTTCTCTTGGCTGCAGCCGGGCTGCTCAAGGACCGCCGCGCTACGACACACTGGGCGTATGCCCGGGAACTTGCTTCCCGGTATCCTGATGTTACCGTGGACCCGGATCCGATCTGGATTCAGGACGGGAATGTCTTCACCTCAGCCGGTGTGACTGCGGGTATGGACCTCGCCTTGGCCCTTGTGGAAGAAGACTATGGTGCAGATATCGCACTGAAAGTAGCCCGCGGCCTAGTGCTGTTTCTGCGGCGCCCCGGAGGGCAGGCGCAGTTCAGCGTCTCGCTGTCTACGCAGGCTCCGGGGAGGAAGCCGCTCCTCGACTTGCAGGCCTGGATTGCCGAACACCTCGACGAAGACTTGTCGGTAGAGTCAATGGCAGCCCGGACGGCCATGAGTCCACGTAACTTTGCTCGTGTCTTTGTCGGTGAATTGGGAATTACTCCGGCCCGGTATGTCGCGAACGCTCGTCTTGAGGCCGCTCGGCGACTTCTCGAGTCCACGGACAAGAGTATGCAGGAGATGGCCGCGACCTGCGGATTCGGCAGTGCGGAGATAATGCGACGTGCCTTCTTACGCGCATTCGGCATCGTCCCGGCACGCTATCGCGAGCATTTCCGCCGCCCGAGGAAGGATCGCGCATAGCGTGCCCCTCATGTGACGGTCGTGTCCGGAGATATGTAGGCTGTCTCAAAGAGGCCCGGCGATGCAGCCTTCCCTGGTACGGCGCATGGGGGAGAAGACCCGAGATATGGCAAATGTCGGAAAGAAAGACCGATATTTCGTGTCCCGTTCCCAGGCTTTGAAACAGGAAATCCCCTTATTCCAATGCCCGCCGCATCCTGTCCCTGCTGGCTTCTTCGTGTCTTGAGGCCCAATGAAACCTTACGGGCTCAGCGAACGGTCACGTTGTGCCATGAGTTCAAAAGTACCCCACCACCGAGTAGTCGATCCCCGGGCGGCCGTCCACCGGGCAGATGTTCCGTTCAAGATACGCGGTGACTGGAAACAGGGGACAGGTGTTCCCGGGTACAAGAAACCTCGGGAGACGGATGCCGAGCATTTCC
>JAZDHD010000258.1:0-16982 GCA_043806215.1 Pseudomonadota bacterium
CAGCGGGACATAAAGAAACTTCCTACGAAAAGACTGCAACAGTCCGTGGTCAACACGTGCAAGGAGCAATTACAGGCGAACCCAAGACCGGTTGATTACGAACATATTGAAGGCTATGAAGATGTCTTCAGAGTCTACTCCGAAGACAGGAAATACCGCATCATTTATTCAATTCAAGAACATCTCCAAGCTGTGATAGTGATAAGTGTCCGACGTAGAGGGGAATCTACGTACAAGAAATTGCCCATCAGAAGCCTCAGAGATTTGATTGAGGATCTGGAAGACGACTTGGATCGGGGGCAAGTCTCTTCTTGACTCATTCTCCCTAGATCAATCCTCCTGGTCCCGTCCGTTGAGAACTCGGGATTTCCAGTATTCTGGATCTCGGCGCACGTGCATCACCACGGAAATCCGGGTACACCATACGTAATTCACCACCAAGGCACCAAGACACCAAGAAGACAAGGCACCAAGGACGGACACGTTGAACCGATTCAGGAAGTTCCCTCTTTCCCACTTGACTATTTTGGGCTTCTGACCTATACAAGTGAAAGAGAGGAGAACTACCATGATCAAAATCGTGGACTCAAAAGGCCGCGTCAGCTTGGGCCGGCGATTCGCGAACAAACCTATAATCATGGAGGATCTTAGCGATACCGAAGTGAGAATCTCCATGGCCCGCGTCATCCCGGAGCGTGAGATGTGGCTGTGGCAAGACCCTGAGGCCAAAGACATGGTCTTATCCGCTTTGGAACGACTCAAGAGAGGCGAATTTGCCGAGAATCCTCCGGACATCTACGGGGATGAAGAACTCGTTTCCCAGCTTGAGGATTGAGCATGCAGTTCACTGTCGTTTGGGACAGTAAAGCAAAAGAAACGTATACTGCTCTCAAGCTGAAGGCTGAAGCGTCGCTTAAGGCGAGACAAACATCCAAACGTGAGAAGACGACCAGGGATGAGGGGCTATTTAAGCAGGTGCGCAAGTGTATACAACTGTTGCAGCAGAATCCCAGGCATCCGAGCCTACAGACACACGAATTGGAGTCCATACCCAATCCCTACCACAAAGATCAGAAGGTCTTCGAAGCGTACGCTCAGCAGAACACTCCCGGTGCATACCGAGTCTTCTGGTGCTATGGCCCGGGAAAGGGCGAATTGACCATTGTTGCCATCATTCCTCATCCCTGAGACGTTGCAATTCTGCACAAGTAGGCCTTGCCCATCAAGAGTACCGGCATCCCGCGCGGAACGCGGGACCGGCGCTACCGAAGAAAGAGGGAAGAGGAAATCTCACCACCAAGACACCAAGACACCAAGAAGAGAAGACAAAGACTTAACCACAGAGGCACTGGGGACACGGAGATAACGGATCAATGGGGTTTCTCAGGGTCTCGGTGCCTTTGTGTCGAGAGCCTACAGGTCTGGAGTAACCGTGCATGAGAGTTCAAGGCGTATATCATGACGGAATCATTACGTTGAGCGCACCGGTTCGCGTGCGACGGAAAAGGTTCCGTGTAGAAGTGGAAATACCGGACCATGAGCTTGAGCCGCTTGCGGATGCTCCAGCGGACAAACTCGGGCAACCTGCTCCCGGCGAGAACGTCGCAGCAGCGTTGGACCGTATCATGGCTGGGTATCGGCCAAGGAATGAAGGTCAACGAGGGGCTTGCCGGATCCGGTTGAATGGACTACAGTATGGGCACGGAGTTCACGTGGGACCAGAACATCTGACGAGAGATTCAGGACTATCCGGAAGAATCCGGCGGGAAAAGGATATTCCCCATGACTGAACCACGAGGAGCGTTTCCGGCTGACTCACGGGGCGCGAACACGTTGCCGTTTCATGAAATCGTTGAGCAGGTTGCCAACCTCAGCGCCGAGGATCAGGACGCTCTCATTGATGTTATCAAACGGCGTCGCACCGAGGTTCGGAGGGCGGAAATCGCTGAAAACATACGAATGTCGCAAAAGGAATTCGCTGAAGGGTTGGCAAAGCGCGGAACGGTCGATGAACTGATGGCGGAGTTCGGCCGTTGAGAGACCTTCTCTGGAGTTCGTCATTCTCTCGTGCGTTCCGGAAACTTGGGAAACGTCGCCCGGAACTGAGGGAAAAGCTTAAGTCTGCCTTGACCCGTCTCCAGCAAGACCCGTTTCATCCATTACTCCGGACACACAAACTGCACGGTGATCTCGTTGGCTCGACCGATGCGGTTCATCCCGCCAACTGCGGGATTCACCACATACTACGCGGCTGTTTCTTCTAACTCTCTATTTATATTATTCTTACTGGTGTCTTGGTGGTTAATCCCCTCTTACCCGGTATAGTATTTGTAATTCCGATAATAGTAATGCCCGCCGTACCGGTACTTGTATCCGTAGCTCCCGCCGGTTCCCACCTTGTTCATCACCACCCCGAGGATCTTGTTTTCATCCATCGAGCGGATCATCTGAAGAGCTTCCTTTAGCTCATCCCGCCTGGCCATTCCCTGGCGAACCACCATAACCAGCCCGTCAACGGCTCGATAGACAAGGGGGGTATCCGCGAATCCGAGTATCGGCGCGGTGTCGAAGATGACGTAGTTGAAGTGCTCCTTCAAGAGATCCGCTACCCGTTGGAGGTTTTCCGACCTGAGGAGCCCTACCGGATCTTTTGGAAGCGGTCCCGAGGTGATGCATTGCACTCCCGGGATCTCGGTGTCGTGACACACTTTTGTGACGTTGGTGACGCTGCCGTCAAGCAGGTTTGAAAGGCCCCGCTTGGTTCCGTTTAGCTTGAAGGTCCTGTGGAGGCGGGGCTTTCTCAAATCCGCGTCGACCAATACGACCTTGTTCTTGGCATCCGAGCCGAGCACGGTTGCCAGGGAAATGGCCACCGTGGACTTTCCTTCACCGGGGCCTGCGCTGGAAACGGCAATGGATTGGACGGTACGGTCCACATTCGAAAGAAATATGGAGGTCTCGAGGTTTCTGATGGCATCCGACATTGGCGATTTTGGGTGCCGGAACGCAACGAAATCGATTCCCTCCTTAGCAGTATTCACGCCCCCAATCAGCGGCAGCTTCTCCACGTCGGGAACGATCCCCAGGCGGTTCACGTGGAGATTCTGTTCGATCTCGTTGGGGCTCCGGATCGTCTGATCCATTTGACTGAGGACAAATGCAAGACCCACCCCTCCCATCAAGCCGAGCATCGCTCCCATGAGAACGATCAACTGCTTCTTGGGTTTGGAAGGGCTCCTCGGTATCTTGGGATAGTCCACTATCCGTACGCTGTTGCTAATGGTCCTTGCCCGTATGTCCGTCTGCTTGTATTCACGCAACAAGATCTTGTAGAACTCGGAGTTTGTATCAACGTCCTTTTTCAGAAGAGAATACTTTGCCTCCAAAGACTTGACCCGATCCGCTTCAGCCCGTGCCGAGTCGTAGGTCTGTTGCATGATGTGCTCTTCAGTCTTAGCCGTGTCCAATGCCGAGGAGACCAGGTTGTCTTCGGTCTTTGTAATGCGGTCCCGAAGAAATCCTATTTTCTTTTCCAACATCTTCATCTTCGGATAATTGCCGGAATAGACTCCTTTCATCTGCGTATACTCGGACTCCATCAGCGCAAGGTCCTGTTTCAGTTTTCCGATGTATTCGTCGTTGATTCCCGCCGGTATCAGGCTTCTGTGGTCCGATTGCCCGCTCGTCTGCCCGCTCGTCCGCAGAGCTTGAATCTTGGCACGTGTCTCTTGCGACTTAATATGGCCTTCCATGGTCCTGTTCACAACGCTGAGAACTTGCGCCAATCCTCCATCGGCCGAGTCTACAATCCCATGGTCTATCGTAAAGTCCACTAATTTCGTCTGGGCTTCCCGCAGTTTCTTCTCGGACTTTTCAGCTTCTTCTTTCAGCCAAACGGCTGCCTGCAAGCTCTCCTTCCTTCTCTGATCCAAATTCTGTGAAAGGTAAAGGTCCAGGAGATTCTTGAGCATTTCCTGAGCCAACTTGGGATCCGCGTCATCTATGCCGATTGACATGATCGTACTGTTCGCGACCGGATTCACGGATATCCGGCCACAAATGGCCTCGCTCAGGGCATCCTTCTTGGCGGCCTTGGGATCGTCGGACTGTTTCCCGTGATCATCATCCCCCGAGATGGACGTGATCAATTCGGACACCAACCCACGGATCCATCCCATCAAGGAAAATGAACTCTTGTTGAACTCCGGGCGTGCCTCGAGATCCATGCCTTCCACAAGAGATTCAGCCAAATGCAGTGAGGTCAGGATCTCTTTCTGGGTCTGGAAGTACTTTTCATAGTTGCCGTATCCCGCGTCGTCGTATAGATTCTCCTTGGATGAAGCGGCCTGTTTCTGCTCAAGCTCGATCTTTGCCGTGGAGGTGAAGATGGGAATCCGAGTGAATGCGAATACGATTGAAGCGACCACGGCACAGAGGAAGACGCCCAGGACGAGGCGCTTATATCTCAGTAGAATTTCGAGGTAATCCGAGAGAGACAAAACATTTTCGTTCAAAGGATCCGTCAGCTGCGCCCGGGCATACCACTCCGGCGGTGCCTGCGGCCCGGGAGACTGTCCAACCGGCTGCAGCGGGAAACTACGAGTTCGATCATTCTCGCTCATGGATTTGATCTCATAACGGGAATCCCCCCGTCTCAATGGGACGGTCGCCCGTCCTTGCGCTCAGGTGATCTTTTCAGTGCAAGCTGTGGCGTCGTTTTCGGCCCACGCCCCCTCTATTTGTATCGGCAACGGATCAACCAACAAAGCCCACTCGCTCCAGGCCATGCTTAAACCTATTCTCTTCCAATGGCAATGTCAAGTCTCATCCTGAATAATACTTGTAATTGCGGTAATAATAGTGCCCGCCATAACGGTAACTGTAGCCATAACCCCAGCCGGCGCTTGCCTTGTTCATCACCACGCCGAGAAGCTTGATATCGTCCACTGACCGTATGACCTGGAGGGCCTCTTTCAACTCATCCCTTCGTGCCTGCCCCTGACGTGCCACCACGACCAGGCCGTCGACATGACGGCAGAGGAGGGGGGTGTCGGCAAATCCCAGAATGGGCGCAGTGTCGAAGACTACATAGCTGAAACGTTCCTTCAACGCATCAACGACCGGCCGGACATTGCCGGACCTCAAGAGGGTCACCGGGTCTCGTGGAATGGCGCCTGCGGGGATGCAGAAGACCCTCGGAATCTCAGTAACCCGACAAACCTCCTCTATATCCGTGATGCTTCCGTCAAAGAGGCCGGAAAGCCCCCCTTTGTTTCCTTCGAGGCCGAATGCCTTATGAATACGAGGCTTTCTCAGATCGGCATCGACGATGACGACTTCGTTTTTTTCGTCCGCGGCAAGTACCGTTGCCAGGGAAATGGCGACCGTGGACTTTCCCTCTCCCGGGGTGGCGCTGGAGATTGCCATGGTATGCACGGTGCGGTCCACGTTGGAAAGAAATATCGAAGTCTCGAGATTCCTGATCGCATCGGACATGGGGGATTTAGGGTGCCGGTACGCCACAAAATCGACAACCTCATTGGACATGTTCACACCCTGAATTTCAGGCAAGGTGGCGGTGTCGGGAACGATTCCAAGTCTCGTCACGTTCAGGCCCCGTTCAATTTCCTGAGCGCTGTGGATGGTCTGGTCCAACGCATTGGCGGCAAATGCCGCGGCAAGTCCGCCCATCAACCCCAGCATTGCCCCTACGAGCACGATCAGCTTCCTCTTGGGCTTGGAAGGTTCCGTCGGTTGATCGGGGGCGTCCACCACTCTCACGTTGTTGCTGATGGTCCTGGCCCGTATGTCCATCTGCTTGTATTCTTTAAGCAAGATCTTGTGAAATTCCGCGTTGGTTTCGGCATCCTTCTTCAGAAGGCTGTACTTGGATTCCAGAGATTTGACCCGGTCGGCTTCGGCACGTGCCGTCTCATAAGTCTGCTCCACAAGCCTCTCTTCGGTCTTTGCCGAATCCAGTGCCGAAGAGACCAGGCTCTCTTCGATCCCCGATATGCGTTCCCGGAGAAATCGTATCTTCTTCTCCAGCATTTTCATTTTGGGATAATTGGCGGAGTAGACTCCCTTCATCTGGGAGTATTCAGCCTCCATGATTGCAAGCTCCTGTTTGAGCTTCCCGATGTATTCGTCCTTCATCCCTTCGGGCAGCAGACTCCCCTGTTCCGAGGACCCTTTCATGCGCAAGGCTTGAATCTTGGCACGCGTCTCCTGCGACTTGACGTGACTCTCCATGGTCTTGTTCACAACGCTCAGGACCTGGGATAGTCCTCCATCGGACGAGTCTACGATGCCGTGGTCTATGGTGAATTCCACTAATTTTGTTTGCGCTTCCCGCAGTTTCTTTTCCGACTTTTCCACTTCTACCTTCAGCCAATCCGCCGCCTGAAGGCTCTGTTTCCGCCTGTTCTCCAAATTCTGCTGGAAATAGAGACTGATAAGATTCGTGAGCATCTGTTGTGCAAGCTTGGGATCGGCCGCGTCTAATCCCACTTCCATAAGATTGCTCTTCTTGACGGGCTTAACCGTAATTCGCTTGCTGATGGTCTTGCACAGCACGTTTCTTTTGGCCGTTTTGGGATCGGCGCGCGGCCCCTCGGCGCCCTCGCTCATAATGGAGGACGTCCATTCGGAAACCGTCCCCCTGATCCGTCCTATGATCGACTGATCTTTGTCGGCGAATTCCTTGTGTTTTTGGAGATTCAACCGGTCAATGAGAGACTCGACCAGATGTCGTGACGTCAAGATCCCCTGTTGCGTGAGGAAGTAGCTCTGGTAGTCGCTGTAGGCCTGATTCTCATACATGCTCTCTTTGTTGCCGTCCTTCTGCTGCTGCTCCAATTCGATGACGGCATGGGAGGTGAAGATCGGGGTTGCTGCAAGAGCGTACACCACTGCGGCAACCAGTGCACAGACGAATACCGCGAGGACAAGGCGTCTGTGCCGCAATACGATGTCGAGGTAGTCCGTGAAGGACTGCCCATCGTTATTCAACGGATCTTGGAGCGGTGGGGGTGGGAAGGAGCGGTCTTGGGTTACCCGGGCTCCGGGGACGCCGATTTGTCTATCCCCCGAAAACTGCCGAACCGGATACGGCTGCAAGTGACGGTGTCGATCACGATCGCTCATGGAATTGATCTCATTGATTGTACCCCCGATTCACCGTCTGAATGAAAATGTAACCGCTCCAGGGGCGATTGTCGTGCCTGCAAATCAATATGACATCAGGTTCAAGGGGGTCGGCTGATTCACTTAACACGATACGGTACGACGAAAGGAGCCTCGTATTTCTAGCTTCGCGGTCGATGGTATGCTCTTTGAATCGGGATGTCAAGCCTCATCCCGCGGGACGCGCAGGCACGGCCAGAATTTGGTTGACTATTCGGTGCAAACAAGCTTTAATGGCATCCACAAGTAGGAAATTCGCAGACGAACCCAGGGATCATTGTGGTCGCCGAGACATCTCCATGCCGGTATTTCCTGACGGCTGAGCATCCGCCGGCTGCAGGTTGAATAGATCCGCCGGGTAGGCGCCTCAGGTATTTTTTTGGCTTTGTGTTTCGGGAGAGAAGAGGATTCTATGGTTGGAAACGGACAAACCCGCAGCCAAGTGTACCGAAGAATGACGCAGGCCGCAATCCTCGCGGCGGTGTTGGTCCTGCCGAGCTTACCGTGTGCAATGGCTCAAGGCTTCTTTGGCATTGCCGATCCGGGATCTCCCTTTATTTTTCCCCCGGGTCTACAGGGTGAGGCGAGGGTTACGCCAATATGGACGACGATAAGCGGCGGAAGTAATACCATTCCTTCCTTGGGTATCGACTGGGGCCTAAGGAACCAATTCGACATGACGCAGAGTTACCTCAACATCGATACCATGCTGAGGTTCGGTGTCGGGCGTTTTTCCCTAAGGGGATACTATGAGCCCCGGGAATTCGTGGGGCGAACGAGGTACAGGAACAACCCGTGGGGGAACGTGGCGGAGGCCAGACTGGACTATTCGGGGATACGCGTGGGTGGGAGCGTTGATTTCTTCCTTATCTACGGCGCCCGGTTCGGCGCCGACATAGATCTTGACTTGTACAGGCCGATATTTACCGAAGCCGTCCAGACGGATAACGGAGGCAAGAAGATTCAGGGGGAATCCGCGTTCACTTGGGGAGTGCATGGAGTGTATTCCCCTGATGCGAGCCTTTATGGGCTGTCGGGATCGGTTGAGGTCACAGCGCGTTGGCCCCTTACGGGAACGAGTGTCACCGATCTGGAGCTTGCCGCGGGATTGAGGGGGCCGGAGAGCGTTCTTGGCGCTGCGGCTCTAAGATTCGGATGGCGGTCGACCAGCCTGAAGTTTCACGACAAGCAATCGTACAACAATCTGGTTGTTGATACCGGGTTTGATGCAGTCATCAGCGGATGGTTCGGTCAACTGGTGTATTACTACTGAAATTTCGTAATAAGGCGGCCCCGCTTCGCCCGGAACAAGCTCCGCCGGCGCGCACTGCCTGCAACGGGCAGGCGACTCTCCGGAAAGCCGTTATGCTTACACTGTCTTGCCTTGTATGGTACCCTCCTTTCCGGCAACCCTTTTCAAACATCGTCGGCATAAGGCTCCTTGAAGGGGATCGTTGGCGGACAGCTGCTGGGGGATCGTCCAAGGTGGAGAGTTCAGCTTGATAGACGTTCACAACCACCTCTTGCCCGCTGTGGACGATGGTGCAAGAAATCGCGCCGAAACGTTGGAAATGTGCCGAATGGCCTGTGCGGACGGTATCCACGTCATCGTGGCCACACCCCATTCGTACGATGACCAGTTCATCAACCATCCAAACACGATACGATCTCTTGTCACGGAGTTGAACGAGGAATTGACCGACGCCGGCATAGATATCGAGATCTTGCCGGGAATGGAGGTGCGGGTTTCCGCAGAACTCCCCAGGCGTTTGCTGAACGGAGAAATCCTCCCTTTGAATGACGGCGAGTATATTCTCTTGGAGTTTCACCCCGCGCATATCCCGTCGGGGTTCGAGAACCTTGTTCATCAGCTGGTCCTATCAGGCTACCGTGTGATTCTTGCCCATCCTGAGCAGAACATGGGCATTCAAAAGCACCCGGAGTACTTGTTCAAACTTCTCGAGATGTTCGACCCGTTTACCATCATGTGCCAGCTCACCGCATCCAGCGTTGTGGACAAGAATGGTTCCGAGCCGGCAAGGACTGCCGGAATACTGCTCAAGAACAATCTGGCTCACCTGATAGCATCCGATGCACACGATGTGAGGTTGAGGCGGCCCGTCCTGTCTCAAGCCGCAAGAGCCGCAGCTGGTATCGTCGGAGAGGAAAAGGCCTCGAATATGGTGAAAGAGTACCCTTGGGCGATAATCAACAGGGAGCGCATTGTTGACGAATGGGAGCCTCGGAACCCCAAACGGTGGTGGAGGTTGCGTTGAGCGCGGCCGACAGTCCCCTCATGTCGGCAGGTGATGATTTGAGACGCCGTCCCTGTCTTTCGGCGACATTGCGGCGCGGCGGGCACATGTGAAGATCCGGAATCGGGCAAGCTAAGAGGAAATCGTTCACCGAGATCCCCCCGAGCGGAGCGGAGGTGTTTGCGGCATGTCCCGCAAGTGGTTTCACGGCAGCGTTTGGTTGTGGTTGCTTTTTCCCTTGTACGGCATTGCCGTCGACTACGCCGGCGCCCAGGACGTGTGTGACGGTGCGCGCAAAGAACTGCAGCAGGAGCGGCATCGGTTAAACGACTACGAGTCGGCCTTACGGCAATCGTACGATCATGCGGATTCCAACCTTACCAGGGTCCTCAACTTCAAGATCAGCCAGGCGAAAAAGAAGGTGAGCGACCTGGAGCTTATCATAAAGTACTGCCCTTCTTCTCAAGTATCAAACCGGCCGGAACTGGGTTTGAGCGGCCCGAAGTCGGACGATGGACGCTATGCGGACAAGAGCTGCGCGGATCTCAAGAAGATGCTCTTCCCGCTTCTCGTCAAGAAACGGGAACTCGAACGGCGGCAGAAGAGCATGCTGTCGAGCATGACGGAGGAAGCTGAAGCGGAACTGCAGAAAATCTCGGAGGAATTACGATACGTGAGAAAGGCCTTGAAAACCAGGTGCGCTGCGGGAAGAGCCCCCGGCTCTTTGCTCAAGCGGTTGCGACGATGACGGCGGCCTCAACGGAGCTTGTGCGGGCACGTAATCCGCCTCACCGGGTGTCGGTTTCTTTTGTGTCTTCGTGTTCTTGGGGGGCGGGTCCCGTTTCGTCACGTGAACGCTTTTCCTTGGGCTTGGGTGCTTCGGGAACCGGGAGAATCTCGCACTTTTTCCCCCACTCAGGTTTTCTCACCCTGGCGTGCAGTTCGTTCTTGGGGATTCGTTTCACCACGAGGTAGGGCCTGAACATCTGTTCCTCCCAGTTCCAAATGAAGTTTCTCACGTCAATGACGGGACCGATGTCCCGGTACAATATGACCCACCATTCATTGGCCTTTTCCATGTAGCAGAGTCTCATGGCTTTGATCTCACCGAGTTCCAAAGCCAGTTCCCGGGCGGCTTGTCTTAACCGCCGGTCAAGATCCGACGAGTCCTGTTCACCTCTTCCTCCCACGGCGGGCGGGTTCCCGGAAGTCGGCGGTTTGGCGGTCCCGGTGTCGGAACTTTTCGCAGCCTTTTCTTTTTCCACACCGGCGGCATCAATTCCGATCTCAGTCGTCTTACGGACCGACGATTCCGAAGGTTCATCCGCCGGTTCAGGCGCGGGAGTGCGGTTCCACACGCAACCACCCGATGCAAAGAGACAGATCACACATACGACCAACCAGTGGGTGGATAACTTGAGTCGGACGCAACTGCTCAGTGTTTTCCCCGAGGACTTCACCGCCATTCCTCTCATATGTGCCGGAAAAGCAAGCACGGATGGAACGAGAAAACGAGTTTGGGATCTACGCTATAATCCTCCGGATAATAGTGCGCAATCCGCCGGGCCGGCCGCAGCACGAAAGCGCGATCATTCTTGCTTACAGGATTCCCGGAATATTCTCAAGCCATTGTCGTCCAACAGATTGATGATGTGTGCTCGGCGAGTTTCCGGTGGGATAAACGTCCGTGACAAATGGTTGGGGTATCTACGCTAAGAGGAGACGTTGCGGCCTCATTCATCGAATTCGGCGCCGGAACGAACGCCAATGACGCGGTGCGGCACCCCCGAACGTTCGTTGCACGGGGCTCAATTTCCGGCCAGACGATCCACCAGTTGTGCAAATTCTCCGACGGTTGCCATGTATTGTTCCATGAAGACGCGAATATCCCGGACGTATGTCTTGGGAACGTACAAAACATCGTACGGTTTCACAAGGATCGCCGCCCCCATATCGCCTACGTCAAAGATCTTCTTGATATCCAACCTTCGACCGATAGGCTTGCCGTGGATATTCTTGGAAATGAGGATGACGCTGGTCAGATCCGCCGTATCCGAGAGGTGGCCCCCGGCCATTGCAATCGCGTGGACCGCGGTGATGGGCTGCTTGATTTCGTAGGCTCCGGGACTTGCAACCTGACCAAGAATGTAGACTTTCCGGGATTTCGCCTCCTCAAGGGCCAGAGACACCACCACATGCTGAAGCACGCCGGATCTGTAGAGTCTGTTGGCCGATTCCTCAACATCCCTCAGCGTATGTCCCGCGGCAAGAATCCTATCCTTGAGAAGGGGAAGATCAATTGTGCCGTCCGGATTCACGGTGATCTTCGCCTGCTGTCCTCCGGTCAGCGTAGTCAACGATTCCACCAATTTGCCCACCTTCTGGTAGAACTTGTTGACGGTTACCGTAACCAACTGATATTTTTTAACTTCGTCGGCCTCTTCTTTGCTGAAAATGTTGGCTTCCGAGTAGGCTCTTTCCACGCGTTTGGCGAGATCCTCACGAGTGAGCCCGGCTGCCTGAATGTCTCCTATTCCGGGGAGCGTGATCATGCCGTCGGGATTGATCACTCTTGTCACGTTGAGCGCGGGATCGAGAATGAACTCGATACTGATCTCGTCAAGGGTGTCGAGTGTGAAACTTCCGGGTGGAACGGACCATTCCGTTTGAAAGAGTACACGGATCAGATCTTGCGGCCCGAGCCGATAGTTGCGGCAAACGATGTCAAAGGCTTCGGCAAGATCATTTAGATGTGGTGTCTTCTTGGGTCCGGGGGATGGCCGAAAAGGTGACGGGACCAAGCCAATGCATCCGGACAGCAACGCGCATACGATCCCCAACAAAAGGGCGCGTTTCGCAAGCAGGTAAAATAACCGAATTCTCAATGGGATCGACATAAATCCACCAAACAGCACGAGGCCTTATCCTCATCCAGGGTATATCACAGACGAATTTCCACATCAAGAGGAAACGGCCACCCTGCCCGCATTTATCCTCTCCGCGATCGACACGCCCGCCCGCAAGATGCGCCGGATGTCTCGGCCCATCGCAGTCGGCAGCCCTCTCATTGTTGCTTCGTCAGAGCCCGGCGCCCTAATCGCCGTTCCCCACCGGCTCCCCCTGTGTTTGTGAAGCGCCGGCAACGGCAGCCACGAAGCCTGGACATGAATGGCCACACTTTAGTGCATTCATGCGAGAACTGTCAAGTTTTATCGCGGGTCCCGGGGAATACGGCATGTCGGCGAGGATAATCCTGCGGAAATGGGCTGTTTCTTCTTGAATTGAACGCGGAGTGCGGCCATGATTGGACCGGGACCGGCGAGATACGTGTGGGCCCCGTTGAGCGGCCGGAATCCGAGGAGATGCATGCCCATGTGGAACCAAATCAAGAGAATCTCACCGCTGATTGCGATACTGGTCGGTTCGGCCTGGACCGTCGGACAACCCGATCCGGGGTGCGCCGCGCCGTTGTCCTATCAGCGCCTGGCTCAACTGAAGGACGCGGATTCATTCTATACGAATCTCGGTAAGGCTGCCGTGGAACGCGCAGAGTACCACCGAGCCGTCCGGCTCCTCACGTCGGCAATCGGAAAAGGGGGACGCGCAGAGGCGTTCAAATACCGCTCCCTGGCATACGAACAGTTGGGGCAGGACGAAAAGGCGTCGGCGGATGTGGAGCGTTACATCGGCCTCGAGCCTCGCGACCCCTGGGGTTATACGAAACGCGGAACGCACCATAGCCTGGCCGCCCGGCACGACACGGCCCTGGCACAGTATCTTCGGGCAGTGAAGCTCGATGCCTCGTACGCGCCGGCTCACTTTGGGCTGGGAATTGTATACACCGCACTGGAACGCCATGAGGATGCGGTGCAGGAATTCCGGAACGTCCTTGGTCTCGAACCACGGAACACCGATGCGGTTATGAACCTGGGGGTGGCGCTCATGCTCTCCGGACATCCGTCGCAGGCTCGGGCGGCACTGAGCAGGGCATTACAGGCCGAGTCGGATCCACGATGGAAGAGTCGGATCCAAGGATGGATTGCCTCTCTTCCCGCGACCGGCGGATCGGACGGGACGGATCCGGTTGAGGATTCCCTCGGGCGAGGTTCCGGGAACTCCCCGGTTCCTGCCGGTAGCGGCCATGCAACGGACGACCGCGCAAAAGAACAGGACGGAACCACCGCGAGGGTTCCCGGGACCCGTGAAATAGGAGATGCCTCAGCTTCCCGCAGTGGACCGGACGAACCACAAGAGGTTTCCCCGCAACAGGGTCCCATAGTGCTCACCGGTCGGTGGAACACCAGTTACCAAGGGATCGAGATAGGTGTCACCATTAAACAGACCGGGGAAGCGGTCACCGGGGTCATGAACGTAGACGGTCCGTTTGTGGGCAGCAATTCTTACCCATTTGAAGGAACGGTCAAAGGGGGGATCTTGAGAGGCGGCAGCCGTGAGGGACATACGTTTGAGGGCAGGGTGTACGAAACCGGCCAGGTTGTCGGAAAGTTCGAGATCAAAGGAGGCCCGACGGTCCCCGTACGGTTCAATGTGAAGCCTGGAAACGCACAACCGGGGAAGAGCGGGCATTAGGTGTGAAATCGCCGGAACGGTAAAATGAACCTTCCCTCAAAATATGATACTCTGTCTTCAATGAGGGGGGACTCTCACATGTGCTCCGGAGAATCCTCTTGGTGAGAAAACGTTATTGTGCAAGAGTGTGAACACACGCTGGGGAAAGCTTCCCGAAGTCCGGGAGGCCTGTTCATGGGTGGGAAACGATTGAATGATGTCCATGTCGACAGACAACCGACCGCGATCAATTAACCACAACGGCGCCGGCCGCCTCCTGAGGGCCGACGGAGTGCGCCTCCTGTCTTTTCCAAGGGACCACGGCAGGCACCTCGATTTCCGGACCGAGTGGTGGTATCTCTCCGGTCAACTCCGTTCCGACGACGGGACCGAGTGGGGGTATCAGTTCACCATCTTCAGGCGTGCCCTGGAGCGGTGGAGGGACCTGGTGGTCCTGTCTCTGGGAACGTGCAGCAGTTCAGTCCGCCGGCTCAAGATCTTTCAACGACGCGTCGCCGCGCTCCTGGAAAGGCAGAATTGCCGACGAATAAACGTTGACGGTTACGTAGGGCACTTCGTCATAACAAACGTTCAAGACCGGAAATTCGTGTTCTTCCAGAACGGGGGGAGTTCCCTGTTCGACGTCGCAGGTGCGGGAGACGACCATTTGGGGGTGTGGCTCAAGGGATGGCGTCTTGTGGAAGAAGGCGGGCGGATAACCGTAGTTGCCGAACGTGAAGACTCTTCAATCGATCTTGAACTCATCCCTCGGAAGCCCCCGGTGATTCACGGCTTGAATGGGTTGGCCATGAAGGGAGCAGATGCGGGGCAGGCGTCGTATCACTATTCCCTTACGTCATTGAAGACATCGGGAATTCTCCAATGGCGGGGAAAGGCTCGCCGGGTGACCGGAATGAGCTGGATGGACAGAGAATTCGGAACCGCCATGTTTCCCAAGTCGGTGAGGGGATGGGACTGGTTCGGCCTGATGTTGGATAACGACGTCGAAATCATGCTCATTCTCATACGGAACCTCGATGGGACTCTTGCCCCAACCTCTGCCGGTACGTTTGTACGCAGCGACGGCACCTCGCACCGTCTAGGTATTGAGGATCTTACGGTCGAATCCGTAGATGAGTGGGTGAGCCCGGCAACAGGGGCCCGCTATCCGGTTCAATGGACCGTAACAATCAAGTCGATCAGATCCCGTCTCAGAATAATCTCGTGCATCCGGGAACACGAACTCGTTTCCGGAAAGTCCACTACGATCGATTATTGGGAGGGGCCGGTCCGCGTTTCAGGCACCTTGGGAAGCCGGGAGGTTAGCGGCAGGGGCCATGTTGAACTGGTGGGATACTGCCGGCCTGCCGGCGGTAAATTCTGAGATTACCGGTTCGGCGGACTTCCGGTGCAAAGACCGAGAAGAAGACGGATTCTTAGTGTCTGTCCCAAGACAAACCTTGCAAGTTGATTCCGCGTTTGGGGGACATGATACCGTTTTTGCCCTGAGATCCGATGGGCAAAACACGGTTTCGTGTCCCCCGAAAACGCCGGTGCGAGGAGCAATCCGGGGACACGATTCCGAGTTTTGCGAGGTCGCATGGCGCCGTTCGCAAAATCGGATCATGTCCCCGATTGCCTGCGGCCCCCATTGCTATACCATTAAACCGAGAGGGCCGAGGGATGGTAGGCCGTTATTTGGTGACAGACACTTAAGTAAACGCTAACGATGTTGAGGAGGTAGGCCGGTTTCCTCCCAGTTCCAGACCGGGTACTTATTGACGAGGGTCAGAGCCTTGGCGGCCTTGCCGCGCACCTCTTCGTCGGAATCGAGTGAGAGACGTTCCAGGGCCTCCAGGATCGACTTGTTTCTGATCCCCAGTTTCCCAAGTGTAACGGCAAGCGCGGCTCCAACGCCGGGCAGATTGCCGTCGGTCAGTTCCTGGAACGTGCCGTCGCGAAGTTTGATGGAAACAATGCGCGAAAGAATCCAGTCCGTCCTATCGGAGAGGAACTTTCTATAATTCTTGTCGTCATCCGGCCCGACCCCCGGCAATCCCGTGAGGCAATAGACAACTGTGTCGTTTCCCTTTCTCACAAGGTACCGGGCTACCGGCGAATCCCCGGGGTACGGAACGTATTCATCGTACAGCATGGTCTTCAACGCCAAGAAATCACCATTCCGGACGGCCTTATCAATTGCACCATCCACGGCGATTCCCATCGAGAAATCGATTCCCGCCAGGATTGTAATCCAAACCATCAAGACGACCGGGATGCACAACAACAAAATGAACTTCGCCGGAGTCCTGCGGAAGATCCATGCCGTCATCGTGCCCAGCCCCACAAGAATAATCGCGCACAAGCCGGCGAGATACACGGTTTCGGTCCGGCGAAGAACGACCCACACCACGTCGTCCTTGTGAGGCCTCTGCAATTCCCTGACGGCCGATGCCGCGGGATCACGGAGTTGCACCGCGCCGGGGTCTTCGGGCTTGGCCGTCATTTGGGCCGCAAAAGGTTCGCGGAGCCTCGTGAGAACCGCGAGCGCCCCCGCTCGCTCGGCGGCCGTACCGCTGTGCGCGGATTCGAACAGCGGTCTCAGGATTGCGACGTTGCCGGGATGAATCTCTATCTGCCGGCGGGTAACCGCACTAAGCGCCGTTGCCGCAAGCCGTGCGGGCGAGGTGCTCTCCCCGGAACCGGAAATGACTACCGGATCACGATTATTGAGAACCCTAATTAACTTCGGTATTGCTTTGACTTCGCGCCGCTTTCCCAGTTCTCGGACCGCATAGGCGACGGCCGGCGCGTTCCGTGAAGACAGGAGTTCCAAAAGATCGTCGGATACCATGGCCTTGATGTCGTGCGGAATATCGGCATCCTGGGGAGTTTTCCAATACAGAGTGAGGAGGCGTTCAATGAGCGGTAGCCCGACAATGGCTAGGATGACGACAAGGCCTACGGTTACCG
>JAZDHD010000259.1:0-27063 GCA_043806215.1 Pseudomonadota bacterium
CATGGAAGATATTGCCTCGAAATTGCCCAAGGGGGTCGGCTATGACTGGACCGGGCTCTCCTACCAAGAGCGGATGGCGAGTGCTCAGACGGCGGCGCTGTACGCATTTTCCATGCTCGTGATATTCCTCGTACTGGCAGCGCTCTACGAGAGCTGGACTCTGCCCATTTCCATCGTGATGGCGTTTCCTCTCGGGGTCCTCGGCGGGGTGATGGCCTCTTCATTTCGAGGGCTGCCCAATGATGTCTATTTCCAGATCGGGCTTCTCACTACCTTGGGTTTGACCACCAAGAATGCGATCTTGATCGTCGTATTCGCCAAGGCCAAACTGGAAGAGGGGATGGGATTGGTCGAGGCCACCCTGGTAGGGGCGAAACTACGCTTCCGCCCCATCGTCATGACCTCGCTGGCCTTCGGCTTCGGCGTCCTGCCCCTTGCGCTGGCTACCGGCGCCGGAGCGGGAGCGCAAAAGGCAATCGGCACCAGCGTCCTCGGCGGGATGATCACTGCAACATCCCTGGCGATCTTCTTTATTCCGCTCTTCTATGTGGTAATTTCCCGGATATTTGGAGGGAAAAAGCACGGGCAAACCGAAGCGGGCGAACAAAGTGACGTGAAGCCCGAAGAGGCGCAATGAGTGGTCCGTGGGGTAAATACGGTCACGCATTCCGTAACCACGCGGTAGCGTCCCGTCCCGCGTTCCGCGCGGGATGCCGGGCGAGCGGTAGTACGTTGTTTCCACTAAAGAATACCCCGCGGAACGCCGGCACATTACCGCCATAAAGCACTTGAGACAGCGAATCCCGCGTTCCGCGGGACGGTTCGTCCCGCTGAAAGCGGGATTCACCACATCCTACGAAAATGTGCGACCGTAATTAGGAAACGGGGCTCTCAGGCCCCTCTTCCCGCATTTGTGCCGCGGGGTGCTAGAATGTTTGGAGTAACGTCAGCGTCCAGCCCATAACTCCCGAGATCTTCTTCTCCGGGTCCACACCCCAATTGGGGGCCGCTCTGTTGGCCACGCTCTTGTCTATACACGCGTAGCTGAACCATTTCCCCGGAAGCCAATACGCATACCGCAGGTTCAACCTGGAACCTGCAAGAAGCTCCCAGTCCATTCCTGCGGTGAACTCCCACCCAAGGTCCGTGTCCGGTATGTTGGGGGCATTGATATCGAATGCGTTTATCCGTCTCCCACTGACTTCATCCGTGTCCCTCAGCAAGACTTGTCCGAAATTCGGATTCCTGATTTGCACGGGTGTGCCGCCGACGTTCGCTCCGTCGGGGGCGGGGATGGTCTCACGGTCGTCAAGATCGATAAATCCCCATCCATAGCCGTGGCCGGCTCGGTCGGCCTTAAGGAACGTAGCATACAGATTCAGGTTCGCCGCGGCGGCATAATCGACCCGGACCGCGGTGACGACGGCGTCGTTCAGATATCCGTAGCCGTTCAGGTCGAATGCGCCGACACCGGCGCCATACGCGTATCCCAGAAGATACGAGTACGGCATGAAGACATTGTATCCCGTCTTTCTCAGAAAAGCCTGTTTGTGGATCAGTACTCCGTTTCTCCTATCGGCTCCGGGTAAATACGCATACAGAAAGCTTATCATACCCGGCCCCGCAGTTGCCCCGAACTCTGCCGCGTAGCGCAACGATTCGATGTAATCGGTGCTGAACCTGCTTCCCCGTCCATCCAGCGCATCCGGTACATTCGTATTCTGCTGCCGGCGGATGCAGTAATCATCGTAAACCGCTTCGGCATTGAAAAAGAACCGCCCGTTGTAGTACTTCACGTATGCGTCGTAAGTCGCTCTCACCGGATCGCTTGTGATGACGGTCTTGGTACCCCCAGCGGCGAGTTGGCCTTCGCCTCCCTGGTGAGTATACTCGCAGTCCGCTTCAAAACCGAATTCCAGATTGCCGTGTTTGTACGTCAGGAAGGTCTCGAAGTTATTCTGACGCAGGTTGTTCTTGTCGTCGGGATTCCAGTACTCGAGATCCGCCCTTCTCGACAGGTACATGCCTCCGCCCATCCGGAACGGTCCCCAGTGGGTCATTAACAAGACCGTCTCCGTCGTGGTGTCCCCTCCGTCTCCGCTGGACGCCAGGCCCATCCCGAATGCCTTGGGACGCTTTCCGAAAGCGACGGTGCCCACGGGCATTTGTCCGGTCACCCACCACATGGTCCACTGGCCGTCCGAAGCGGCAACCCGCGTTCCCGGTCTCGTGCCTATCCGATACCCTGAATTCCTGCCCCTGAGAAATTCGCCTAAATGATAATGCCCTTTGAAACTGACGGCAGGGTTGATGCGGATGTTGGTGTGCACATCGAAATACTGATACTGGGTGGAGCCGTCGCCTCCTGAAGCCGTAGTGGCGGCCAGGCGGTGCCCCAGGTACGAGTTGACGGATGCAAGGCGTCCCCCGGTGAACTGGTTGTCCACATCCGAGGGCCCAAAAAATCCCCTCATATCGGCGGATTGGCTGTATTGCTCGAATATTTGCTGGAATTGGCCGTGCATTTCCAGTTCCCACGCGTGAAGCAGACCGGGAAAACTGCAAACACAAAACACAATCAGGAAAAACCTTGCTTGAAAAGGCCATTGTGCCATGCCGGCCCTCCCTTGGATCGGAACCGAAACAATTTGACGGATCCGTGCCCTTTGGTCCAAACATCGCATAGACTCAAACGTGGATCCGGTGTCATGCGCTCTCCGCCTAAAAGTGCAAAGCCACTTTGGCGCCATACGTGTACGTGAGGCGCCGGTAGATCAGATCGTAGTTTTCTTCTTGGGACGGCGCCCCTGTTACCGAACTGCGCGTGAGGTCCGCGTTGGACATCAATGTCATTGTGGTCATCTTCAGAAAGCCTCCCAGGTTGATCCCACCGGTCACGCGCACGCCGCCTTCCACGAAGAGTTCCGCCCAATAGCCGCGGGGTACGTCGAACGGGAACCAACCCTCATCCCTCACACCAAGTCCGCCGAACGTTTCGGAATGCTTCAGGCCTCCAAAGACAATCGGCGTGCCTATCATCCGGACGGCCAAATCATACCCCGGGGCATCGCGGCCGACCTGCATTCCAATGTAGGGCACGAATAGGGTTGCAGTCATCTGCATTTCGTCCCCATCCGCCGAAATGCTCCGTCCGCGTGCCAGCGACTGTTTCAGGGACCTGTAGTAACTATCGTAACGGCCTCCAAACACCAAACCGATTCCGCTTCCGTACCCGGTCAGTCCCGGGTTCACCGTGAAGAACACATCCATGAACCACCCGTCGGTGCTGGGAGACCATTCGCGCCAGAAATCCATGGCTTCGGGCAGATCGCCCGGAGTGGGCGGACTAAGATTGTTCATGTAGGTGCCGTACACCGGACGCTTCGTCGGGAAAAGCGACCAACCCTGCACGTTCAACCCTACATAGTCGCTCAACGAAGCCTTCCATGCCGTTCCCAGCCAGACCCCGTATTGCGAACCGATATAGTTGACGTGTCTGATGAGTGGAACCGTAGCCCCGGTGCTCTCCAGTTCGTAACGGAAGTGCCGTGCCATGCTGTGGATCTTGCCTACGTACAGCGTCCACACGGAGCCCTTAAAGTACCGGCCGTAGGGCCCGACGACGGGGAGACTTTGAAAAGCGTCCCCAACACTCGAGTTGAGGAAACCTTCCGTAATCCCGCCGGGTCCCGACTCGCCGGCCGACTGCGCGTAAGCGGCGCCCCCAAGCAGCAACGACATAATGAGGAAGCCCGGGATGAGCACCAATGACCGGACCTTAGCGGCAAGTCCGGCTTTCCGATCACCCAATAACCACACCCTACGCTTCATAGCGCATTCCCAATTAAACGACGCGATTCCGAGGAATCGAATCAATAAAGCATTGAACGGCAACCGCGCGGGCACATCAAGCGTGCTCCGCCAATCGGTCCAACACAAACCCCTCCCGCCGGCTCCATCCGGACGACCGAGCCCGCGGCCTCAAGCAGCCCTCAAAGACTCCGTCACTTCAGCACATCCGACCAGCCGACATCCGCATTGCTTCCATCGGAGCTTCGGCCGTTGCGTCACAGCGCTCAGCCGTGTCGGTCAATCAACCCATGGCAGATTGCCGTCAACCCCTGGGAGCCCAAGAAACTTGGATAACAGCCGTAACGTATAGGAATCGACGCCGGAAGTCAAAGGAAATCCGAAATCCACGGTCTGCTTTGACGAGATCCGGGTGGGCATCCTCGACGGACGAGATGCCGGCTAATTTTGCAGACGTGTGACCGCGAAATTGGGGCATGTGGCAGGTCATAAGAAAACGTATATGTCTCCCCCAACACCAGGCGCTTCATGGCTGCATTGACGTTGAACGCAAGAATCATCATCCGTAACCATGCGGCATTCGCTCCGAACGACTGGGAAGGAAGCTTCCCCCCGGCAAGATCTTCCTTCATCACACATTCCGCAGGGTAACAGTCACTTGTCGGGGTATTTTTCGACCTCCCGTCTCTTGCCTTCCCCCCGCTGGTTTAGCCGGGTTGTGCCACAAAGACCTCCGGCGCGATTTCGAGAATGGCCGGGTAAGCCATTTGAACGCTGGTTAGGGGCTGAGCCGGGGATTGCCTTTGTGCCGAGGTGAGGACGAATATTCCTTTGAATTTCGTGGTCATCATGAAGGAGGTTGGCCGCGATGTCTGCCTGTTGTCCCAGCCTGTGACGGTGGATTCAGTTTCTTCCAGGTGCATGCGCATGGTTCTTTCCATGAGCCGCCGGATCAGCAACGCGAGGACCAAGACCGGCCCCAGTGCTTCGATCCGTTTGGGAGATTTCAGGAAGAGCGCATTGACGAGGACGAGATCCTTCAGGAAGCCAAAATTGTGCTCCACCAGATGCTGCTCCTTGTGGGTGGCGAGCAGTTTCGCAGCCGAGATGGATTCCGATCCTTCTGCAAGCGTGTTCGTGATCAAAACGAAACAGCCGGCTTCTTCTCTTGCTCTTTGGACTGCTCTTTCATTCACTTCCGATTAGATTTTGAGGCCATATCTCATTTCCCTGAGGGCCTGGGTTCCGTCTGCTTTTGGGCGTCCTCGTTTGTATTTGGGCTTCGGCACGACGGATGCTGTGAGTCTGGTGCAGGGATTCCGTGGCTCACATGAGACAATAATGAGCAATCAGAGAATGAAACTGAATTCATACAAGATCGAGGCCACAAAGAACCTATTCGGGACCGCCTTCGTTAACGAGATCACCGCTCTTCTTCACGAGACAGAATAACTGATTCATACCGAAGATGAACGTCTTGTAGACTTCCAACTCGAACAGCCCTCTGGAAATTCTCTTCATTTTTTCCACGTCAAAATATGTTTGGTGCTCCTCAGCAGCTCCTCTAGCGTACAGTCGAATCAGCCATTCTCCAGATTTCTTGGGCGTAGTCATAATTAAACGTCCACCGGGTCTGAGCAAGCGATGGATTTCGAGCATCGCCTTTTCAGGCGCGTCGAGGTGCTCGACCACCGCAAGCATGGTAACGTAGTCGAACATGCCGGACTCAAAGTTGAGACTGGTTGAGAATTCCTCACCGTAACGACGATCTATTCCCCAGCAGTTTCGGCATTTGGAACTCTTGACCAGGAACCCATCGCCGCAGCCGATGTCTAGATGGTTTACCTTTGGTTCCATACAGGCTTGAACGTGCACGGTTCGCAGCCACTTGGTAACCGGCATTACGATCTTGGCCACGAGGCGCTGCCCTTTGTGGTATTCCGAGAAGGTGGGGAAGGCCCCATGACATTTCCCATCGATCTTGGCGAGCATCTGCAGGCTCCGAGGCCACATGGCCTTGACTTTGGCCGGCAATTCCAAGTGAATATTCACGTCTCTCTCAACAGGGCGTCTTTGAGGACGATCCATAGGTTGGTTCTACCACGACCTCTTTCTTAGTCGAGGTGACCATCCTCAGAACATGAACAGTTTCTCATGATTTCTCCGACATTCGCTACCGGTGAACACCAAATGCATGCCGTTTAGGTGAGATGCTTGCACGAACCAACTTCTTGGCTGCTTATCAGAGACAGCCATTGAATTACTATTTGCTTCGTTTCTTCCGGACTCAGCGGGTCTTCGGCTATACAGCCGTGCGGACAGTTAAAGGCCGGGGCCGCTGACGCCCCGAAAAGACGGCAAATTACCGGGCGCTGATCGTAGATCAAACACCTCTGTTCAACGAGGTACCTGCAGCGCAATTGCTCCGCCAACCCCGGGTCGAGCGCTTCAGTCTCTTGCCATTCCGACCAGAGAAAGGGTTTACAGCAATCGCAACAGCCCTGTTTGCAGCGAACAGCCGGTATTCTTGCCCAAAGCTTTCGGGTAATCGACGCGTCCATGATTTGAGTTCACTCCGAACGGCCTCGTGACGAAAAACGGTCCTAACGCAGGGCGGCGCCGCCTGACTCGTTTGCCTTGGCCGGCTCTCCACCGGATAGCTCGAGTGCCAGATCGAGGTTGGCCCTTGCTTCGCCGAAATCGGGCCTGATACTGAGAGCACGCCGGCAATGAGCGATGGCTTTGTCGAATTCAGAGACCCCTATTAACAGATGCGCTAAATCACTATGCGCCTTGTAGTTGTCAGGGTCAACCCGTAAGATGTGCCGATACTGGTCCATCGATTCGGGATACCGCTTAAGCACGGCCAGGGCCTTGGCCAAACGCATGCGCGCATCGACGGACCTTGGCATATGACGCAGTGCCCGCTCATAAGGCTTCACTGCTCGGGCCGGCTCACCGGCGTGATGCCATGCAATGCCCAGTTGCAGGTGAGCCATGGCCAAACTTGGATCGAGTTGAACGGCCTGACTCAAGTGTTTAATAGCTTCCGTGAAGAGGCCAAGATTAATCAGCGTGATGCCAAGATTCGCTTGAGCCTTGGAATGCCTCGGATCCAGCTTCACAGCTTTTTCGAGCGCGTTTCTCGCGTTCTCGTACTGCCCGGAGTTCGCGTAAGCCGCTCCAAGATTGACGTACGGTTGCGGCAATGTGGGCTTGAGTTCTATTGCCTTCTTGTACGTTGCGATGGCTTTGGGCATATTGTTGGCTGCGAGCCAAGCGTTTCCGAGTTCGATCAACGCGCTTATGGACTCCCCCGGATGGAAGGTCAGAGACTCTCTACACAGTTCTTCCGCCCCGTGCAGATTTCCCCCTCTTGCCATCAGCACCGTCAGATTGAGGAGCACGTCCAGATAGGGCTTCTTCTCAATCAGTGTTCGATCGGCAGGAAGCCTTTCGTATGCATCCCTCCAGAGGAACATCGGATTCCATGATGCAGCCCGGAGATGGGTTCCCGCCATGAGGCCGACAACAACAAGAACCGCGAATACCGCAGAGGCAATCCTGGAAGCCTTGACTCCGCTTCCGTCTCCTGGAACAGCCACGGCCCCGACCATGAACCCGCCCAGGATTATGAGAACCCCTGCCATGGGAAGAATGGCCCGGTAGCCGAAGAAGAGGTAGTGGGGCAAGAGGGTGGTCTCGGGAATGAGGCTGATCACGAAAAAGAGTATGCCAAAGGCAGCGATGGGACGCCTCCGAATGAGGTATATCCCGAGTCCGACCAATCCCGCCACCCCTGCACACGCCACGGCGGTGACGGGGGGACTCGGCAGCGAGCGGGAGACGGTCATCGCCTTTATGAAAGCAATAGTTCCGGGAATCGGAAACAATATGGAGGCCAGATATAAAAAGAAAGCCCGACTCTCGGTCAGCAGCACCTCAGCTAATGATAATCCGGCGTAATCAAAGTAACCGACGAGAACTCTTGAAGAACTATATCCCTCCGTACTTGACGACCCTGTGAGAATCTTGGTTACTACATAATACAGAATCACCGACACAATGAAGAGCGCACCTATTCGTATGACGCTTCCGCCCATGTCGCTAATGCGCCGGCGAAACAGGACAACTTCCGCGAGAAGCAAGACCGCAGGAACCGTGGCTATGTTCTCCTTGCACAACAAACCGGCAAGAAACAGTAGGCCGGTTAGTCCGTAACCTGAGAGCGGGCTAAGGAATCTTCCCGATCGGCAGGCCAAGTATACTGCCACGCTTGTGTAATAGAACAGGCAGGTCAGGATCGCTCCTCGCTGCCAGATGTATAGGGTTGCAAGAGTCTGGAGTGGATGGATGACAAACACGTACCCGAGCAACAGGCTTACGCCAAGCTTCTGCCGGTATGAGTAACGGTCTCTCGGCCCCCCCAAGTCCAGAACGAGAAATATCAGCAAAGATAGGGATGCTCCCGCCCCTGCGGTCAACACGATGTTCACCACTCGAAAATACAGAGGATTCATGCCGGTTGTCAGGTGATTGAGGTAGAAGGTGGCCATGAGCAGAGGGCGGGCAGGAAAAATCCTTATGACTTCCCAGAGGTTGTTTGCTTGAAAGAGATCCGATTTTGCCGCGATGAAGAGGCCGGAATCGTAGATCATTGGCGATTGCAGCCCCGGATAGTTAAGTACCACCAGTGTCAAGATCGAAACCACGAATACGAGCCCTACCAAACCCCATCGGATTCGCTGATTCGCCGTGTATTCGTGCTGTCGCTCGGGTTCAACTTCCGGGGAATTCGGCCGGGTGCGGATCTCTTCTTCCTTGTCCAACATCGTCCTCCAAGGCTCGATAATATCACCTCAACAATTGTCAGTCAACTCATGTGACCGATCCCGTTTGGTCGCAAAAGGAGCCACCCTTTTTACCTCAATGGGTAGTTGCCGTATTCACGCCAACGAGCACCGGACCCCGCCCGCACGTGGTGAGCTATCAAATCTGAACTATGCTCCAAAGAAAAAACTCGGAGTCACCTCAGGATATAGACCCACGAACAAAACGCTTGTCATCTCCACTCCGTGGCCGTATTCTCTCTTCCGGTGACAAGGATTCCATGTACCTCGACCACGGAGAGTGGCTGTCCATGCCGACTATTGACCTGAAAGCCAACCACGAAGCCGTCTGTAGGGCAGAACATAAGTTCGGGAGACTACGTTCGCAGGGATGCCATTGCGGAAGACCCCAATGCACTTGAGCGTCTGAAGGGGACAAAATGATTCAGTGACGCTATTTCATTTTCGATGCCCAAAGGTCTATGCTGAAAGCGAACGCCCGTCGGGCCAGAAAGGCTGTTGCTTGGACAAAGCCAGAGAAGGAAAGCAAGTAGGGCGAGCGTGAATAGCCGTCGAGGGAGAGGCAGCAACTCTCGCAGCTCGGCGGTACAAGAAGCGCCAGTGGTTTCACGAGGATTGCAGCGGTGTGGCTCCATTGTGTTCATCGAAAGAGATAATTCCCCGGACGCGGAATGCTCGTTGCAAGGAAGGCTGCTTTAACGCTCCAAGGGAAAACTTTGGTCAGACGCGTACACGCGTAACCAGATCGCCGTCGATGCGATTACTCGAAATTCGAATACTCTTCCATGGGTCGAACCGCTTGGACGCTTTCAGAAATTGACCCTTTTGTGCTCTTGAAAATTGACCGGTTCGTTCAAGACAAAAGTGACCAGCATCGAATCTCAGCTTCGGTGCGGAATGGCCGGACGGGTTTTCACAACCCGTACAAAATCAGGGCGGTAGCTCGAAACAAACCACCGCCCTTTTCATCCAGTCCAATTCAGATTTTTTCATGTGGCTTACTACATTTCACGCTCCAATCTCTATTCTTTCGGCGAAGTTTCCCGGGGGAGGTACCGCCATGCAAAATACAGGTGCCCCATTTGCAGCGGGCCTAAATGTATGAGAATCGAAACGATAAGAAAAGCCCGGATCCATTCCCAGCCCATCAAACTCGTCACAATTAATCCTACACAGAAGGCGGCCATATCTGCCTCGATATCTCCTATTGTCGGCCTTATTCCCACTCGGTCTGTGTAGGCCATCCAGCGACCGAGATAACCGCCGCTCTTGATAGCTTCACCGACTTTACCTTCACTCCATCTGGCCGCTCCAATGAGTTCACGCACAGCAAAGCTCATGAACACGTTGAAGCCCGCTAATCCTAAGTTCAAGACTATTAGAATGGTAGTGATGATATCGTAATGATTCACCTGCGAGACCCACAGGAGACTAAGCGTATAAGCTAGTAATTTCCATCGGTCAAGATACAAGTCTAGGAACGCTCCCCACTTGGAGGTCATACTGTTCATTCTGGCAACCATGCCGTCAATGCAGTCAAGGGAGTAACTAGCGTGAACAAGGATACCTGCAAGCAAGTAGCACCACCACATGTCCAACAGGATTAAGCCCGCAGCCACGAGGGCAACGAGAAACGATATTACTGTAATATGGTTTGGTGTGATCCAAGGGCGACCTTTGAAGAAAGGCATGGACCACCACATAACCGGAACCACGAACACCATGTACCACCACGGCATCGGAAATGTTATCCAGTTTTTGAATGCCGCTCTCTTTGAGGTGCCACCAGTGTCAGGCTCGGTAGTCAGTATCATCTTGTCTCCCTTAAAAAATGTTCATGCACTCTGCCCGTTCATGATAGGCCAACGACGATATGCTCTTGGCTCTTCCTGCGGTTGGTTCTAAAGCTCTCCGTTCCTCCTACCGGTCTAATCTGTTTTGCTCAATCAACCTATTCGCATCGGCCAAGTCGTCAGAGTCATCAACCTCTATGCACGCGAGGTCCGAAAGATCAACAGGATGAATCTTCAACCCGTCCTTTATCGCACGTTCCATGCCACGCTCGAAGTAGTCGGAATCTTTGCAGTCTTCTAAGCGAGCAATCAAAGTGTCAACATGTTCGGCCATGATCTTGTTAATCCCTAGGGCCTCTCCCAATGGATTCTTAACTTCTTTCGACACTTCCTCAATGGAACCATCTTCTCGGAGCCTGTATTTCACTGCCTCTTCGCCGACCTGGGCTCTGTTCACGCCCATGCACGAGCCACGAAACCCGACTATCCTTGGGATCACGCTATGTTCAAAAACAACATCACCGTTGAGCCAGATTACGTCATTACCACGGACCTTGCGAAGCCCTGCCAACAAGCTCTTGCAAGTATTCGTAACATGATAACGCTCATTGTAGACAAACGTGAGGGTGGGCAGTTCTTCCATGATCATCTCTTTCTTGAACCCCACCACCACATAAATATCATGTTTGTCTATGTACTTGCAGAGTGCCTCAATTTGGCGCCCGAGTATGTTTGTTCCATCTGCCAGTCTCGTGAGAGGCTTTGGATAGGTCTCACCGAGTCGAGAGCCTGAACCTGCAGCTAGAATGATGGCTTTCGGCCTGAGCATCGCATCGCCATACCTCCAACCGTTCCTCAGCCGCGATATTGCGTCTCTTGGGTCTCTCACCATATTTTTGCCTCCACATAACCCACAGATATCATTGTATGAATCAGAGACAGCCTCGCAATGGTATCACAGCAACCGTCTTGTTTCAACCGTGCCTTTCGAACGGGCTATGCTCCTTCCGGATTCCTGGAACATTGCTCACAGCGGTTTTTCAAGAACTTGGAGTGATCTGGCGGTCCTACTCTCAAAGCTTCGAAAATGCCTAGAACAGTATCTTTGATGAGATTTGCGTCCCAGTAAATGATAGATCGCAGAACGTGCAGAAAAAGACTGCCAAGGCTGTAGGCCCCAATGGATGCGGCTCTGGTCAGAGATCTATCAAGGGACCGCCTTCGTATTAGAACATTGTTCTTCACGACTTGTTTTGTAGGGGACATGTACGCTGCGCGATGAGAACTGCGAAAATCCGTTCCGTGAAAGAGCACGACCTTCGGGTTAACATAGTTCCGAAATCCCGCCTTTAGGGCTCGGATACTCAGTTCGCTGTCCTCGTACCAATAAGGATTAAAAGCCTCGTCATATCCTCCAATTTCTTCGATCAGGCTTTTTCGATACAAGGTTGCACAGCCTAGAATGTTTGTAGCCTCGATACGTTCTAATCCGGCCTTTACTTGATCAACTAACATGTGGTTGTCGAGATTGCGCAAATGAAGATTATATTTAGTCTTGAGACGATTGGCCAATTCCACGTTCAGGAAATCGAGAATCATTGGTAGCGCTCTGCAATATGCAGTTTTCCAATCGGCATTTGTACCCATGTGATAGAGTCTTGGAATATCTGTTTCCAGCCAACTCTGTTTAACTCGATCGTTGTCAAAGACAAGTCGACAACCTAATTCTCCCACCGGCGTTCGCATGTTTTGGGAACACAACTGCTGGAACATCATCGTGAGGATCGGACTGGCCTCGAAGACGAGGGGGCCGACAACGGCGGCATCGGGACAACGGTTAAGAAACGAAGCCATTTCGTCAAAATAGCCGGGACATAGTAGAACGTCGTTGTCCAGATGGAATATGTAGTCAGACTTTCGAGCCTCTTCGGTGGACATCAAGTAGTTGCGTCCTCCTGCCACTCCTAAATTCTCCCTGCTCATGTAGAAGGACACTTCAGGAAAGCGGGCAGACATATCCTCCTGAATCCGTCTGGCGATTGATCCGTTGAGCAGCACCACTACTTGGATCTTCTTGCAAGCAGCTGCAATGGTGCTGTACAAAGACATTTTTGTGGATTCCCACTGGTCTTCCATGAAAAGCATAAGAACAACGTAAGATTTCATAATTCCACTATCAATTCTGAACTCACATACAAAGGTACTTCATTGCGATAGCCTATATCATTCTCACGCCGCGTTCTTACGCAAGCGTTGCGCCTTTGATCGCAGATCCGTCCGATGAGCCGTCTTGAATGCTAATGCACCACTACTCGCGAAAGTGCCTTGACCAAGGCTCTGCCGCCTCTCGAAGACCTCAAGGTGTTGTAGAGTAACTGCAGGAACGGATAGATTCTTGGGAAATCGACCGTCATTTGACCTTGTTTCCACAGTGCGGAGTCTATGTTCTTGAGTCTGTTGACCAGCGAAGGCCGCTTGACCGCATCGCGTAGTACCGGATTGGATCCTTTTCTCCCAAAATCGATCGACCTCGAGGGAACGGCAATTATCCGCAAATCTTCCGGTTTGGGATATCGTATCTTCTTACTCAGAGTGTAGAGAGCTTCCGTGGCTTTCGCAGTGATCTCACGCTCGCTCCAAGATCTTGAGGCTCTGCAAAAAAACTCCACTACACCGCCAAACAGATCCTCGTGCTCCATGGGCTCTAATGAATATCCACATTCGCTTCCACCATCCAGGACTATCTCACCCGAAACGCCATCTACGTGATACCCTTCAACAGTGCCGCAGTTGATCTCGAGTAACCCTTCGATCAGGTGATGAAAGTCGAAGATAGCCGCCTCCGGATCCTTCAGGCGGGCCACCGAATCATCGCAGATAAGACCAGCCACCTGTGACAGATGGTGGGGCTTCACGTCACGATAGTCCCAACGACCAAAATAGAGGCCGATCCAGCGCAACTCATTGAACCTTCTCATAAGCATGGCCTGCGTGTTTCCCGTCCATCCGGTGTCCACCAATATGACATCGCTGTGGCCACAAACTGACGCCGCGACAAGCCTTGACAACAACGAATCCTGCATCTCGAAGTAATCCCTCAACTTTTGACTCAACGGCCAGTCGCCCCGATACACCCTGAGGAAAAGATCCGCTGAAGCCATCGCAGAAACAAGCTCCTGATCTATGAGCTCTCCCCCGATGTCCACTCTGCTTCCATCTGCCTTCTTCGGAAGTAGGCTCGAAATCATGTGCTTCAGATTAAAGCGCTTGAACTCCCTCGCCATGATGCGTGCCACATACTCGGGATCCTTTCTCAAACACCCCTTGGCCACGGCGAGCCGAGACACCCATAAGTCTGCATGAGGACAAGGGCGAGGCAATCCGGTTTTCTTAAGGAACAGATCGAAAAGAAAGCGGAGACGTAGCCCACCGCGGGCGACAAAAAGTGCTACGCAATCTCCTGGTCCAAGCCCCAGCTGAAAAAGCCTTAAGCGTAAACAGAAACGATAGAAGACTGGGCCGAGAACATCTCTGCCAAAGATAAACCTTGGATTATTCGACCAGATCCCTCCTGTATGTCCTTCACTTCCGGTCACTGCTGTAACCATAATTCTCCACTGACAACTCTCGGAAAATACAGCTTCCCAAATGGCACCCTTGGAAGCTGTCTGCCAACCCGTATGACAGGATAGCCTCAATGATCTCCAATATACTTTCTTACCAAACGCCTCAATTTGGATAGGTAGTAAGTAAGAATGCTGTAGCTTAAATGGAATTCAGGACCATAGAGCTTCGGCTGTGCGGGCAAGTCTGTATCGCCTCTACAATACGCCTGTACGACTTCTCTGTAGTAGTATCGGTCAGATCGAGCCAGCAGCTGTGGCGAAGGAGGTTCACGGACAGAGGCGATCAAGAAGAGCTCCGGCTGGATAATCGAAAGGGGTCTTTCGGTGGCGATGCTGTTTGTTGGGAACAGAGAGCTGGCCAGGTTCTCCCGAACGAAGATCAGTACATTCTGGCGGTACCACCATGAGACACGATCGTTGGCCCACAAACTTGTTCGCAGGATATCCACGGCGACGTAATTCGTACGCCGAAACAGAATCCCCCAATATTCAAGCCAGTTCTCGTTTACATGTCCTGTTCCTCCCTGGTAAGGCAGCGCGGCTGAAAAGAGAATTACGTCGGAGAGGGCGGTCAAGTCTTTGACGAATCCGCTAGCTCGGTCTGAGGGTATGTGTTCTGCGACCTCAAGGCACACCGCCAGGTCAAAACGACGCACATGCGAAAATGGGAGCGCCAAGTCCACTTGACGGATACGGTTTGGCTCTACCAGCAGCAGGTTTCGATCCACGTAGTCTCCGTCAAGGCCCTCGAAATCACCTACTCCCAGGTCTTGAAATGCCTTGAGCCATGTGCCGATTCCACAGCCGATGTCAACAACGCTCTTCGGACGGTAGTAGTCAAATAGCACGGGCAGTAAGAGAGAAGCTGACCTATAACTTCTATCCATGTGGTGGGAATAGAACGACTTGTCGTATGAGCCTTCTTTCAAGGTCTTACCTGATGATCGATTAGTTTGCTGAACCTCCACTGTCTTATCCCCTTCATGAGCCTCCAAAGAGGTCGACGCGGCCAGTAGGTTGCTTGAAACCCGCGGAGCGTAGGAGTCACAACATCAGAGCGCCAGTTATCGCCAATATGACGGATGAATTCAGGCGGCGTGCACTCATTACGGCACATGTGGTCGTAAAGCGTGCCTTCAGCCTTTGTGAGACCGATATCGGAACTCACGTACCCGGAATCCCACCGGAATTCCGGGAGCAAGTTCCGGAGCAGCATAGTAATTTCCGTTTTCCCAAGGTACATGTCGCTCGCAAAGACGATTCTCTTTCCCGCTTGGCGCAGGTAGTTGAGCTGGGATGCTAGGCAGTGGTTGCCCACTAAGTTGCACTGTTCGTAGTCGAGCTCGATAGCCGTGAACGCCTCCACAAGGCCCAAGTCTATTCCCAAATACTGACACAACAATCTGAGAATGTCGTGATACCGGGCTTCCCTGCGACCGTCCAGCAATGCAGCTGTACGATAGGCAACCATTGCTGATTCACATCGCGCGTGGAAGAGATCCTGAGGACGCAGCGATGTGATGCCGTTTGCCTTGATAACCTCACGCCACAGGTAAGCTATCTCAAGAAATCGAAGAGACTCAGGCTTCGTGTTGCGTAGCAGGAGCGTGTCAAACACGTCACAAGAGACTAAACTGACAGTCCTATTGGAAGCGAGGCCACTCAGCCTGCCGGGACCAAAGAGAGAATGAGATACATACTCTAGACTCGATGGCATGCTACAGTTTCATGCATTGATAGGCATTCTGACAGATTTGCAGCGAACCAGCCCGGAGAAAATGTTATAGGTGGGAAATGCGACTAAAGGAAAGCCTAGAAAGTGCGTGCTTGAGTGAGGAGAAATATGGGTGAAGCAGTTCTTTCGCTAGGGCTGAGGGACAGGACGATCCTTGACTGAGCGCAATATTCCTTTTAGCGAAAGGCACATTGAACAGAACGCATCATCAGTAGGGCACCCCACGACAACGAATGACAGAAGCCGCCACCGAAAGGCTTTTCCACCGGCCACGTCTCCTCAACAAGCGAGTAGCAAGATTGTCCTTAGAACGGCTAGCGAAGGAAGATCCCGAAGAAGGCGCGCAAAGCGCTCCAGACGCTTGCGGCGACTCTGCCCGGAAGCAGTGCTGCCAGCATCCGGAGGAGAATCCAGCCCATCCTTACGGGAACCGCCGTGTCAGCAACTGACTCTGCTAAGGAGAGCAACCTCCACGCCAGTCTCGGCTTCCCAGCCAGAACGATTGAGACCGCTGAATTAGTTAAGGATAACTGTTGTTCCGGGGCAACGATCCTACCGACTGGACGTGCCTGCACGGTTGCCTCGATAAGGCCTGTGATACTTCGCACACACACAGATTTGGTGGCCCGCTCAGTCTGGTTCGTTGGGCGTGGAAGCTCTATCAAAATACGCGAACAATGCTCATAGACGGCCATGCAAGAACGAACCGACAAATCTTCTACACCTCTGCATAGCCTCTCGCATATGGAAACCAGGACATCGCAGGCCTCGTAGCGAAAGTCTCCAGTCGAAACTCGGAGCCGATATCCGCCGCAGAGCGACACCAAGAGGTCCGGTCTACATGATCCTTGCAGCAACTGGTTTGCATAACGGATCCAGGCATAAACCCTACTAGCGCGCATACGGTCCTTGTTCCTTGACATGCTGCCGGGTGTCTGGCGGTATACGCAACCAATTGAGTGAGTTACCACCGTCTTGAATCCGTCGGCAGCCATCCGACAGACCAAGTCGTAATCTTCATGGCCGTGTAGCGCTTCTTTCCCTTGAAACCCGCAGTAGAACCTCACATGCTCGGTTCTGTACAGAAACGTGTGGGGGGGACCTGTGTTTACAAAGCACAGGGCCTGTGCGAAATCTCCAAAGGCGGGATAGATGTCTTCATCTGGACGGTCCATCTCATCAAAGTGGAACCGATAACCCGTCACCGCGATGTGCCTACGCAGCCCCGCCAGCACTTTGACCTGTTGTTCGACGCAATGCGGCAACAGCCAATCGTCGGAATCGAGAAACTTGACAAATTCCCCACAGGCTTCTGCCAGGCCCGTGTTCCGTGCCGCCGCCAAACCTTTGTTGGCCTGTCTTATTAACCGAACCGATGATCCGAAGGGTTTAAGTGCTGCCGGAACGTCATCGGGTGAGCCGTCATCAACCACGATGATCTCCATAGCCTCATAGGTTTGGTCAAGGCAGGATCCCACAGCGTGCGTCACCCAGTGGGCCTGCTTAAAGCAAGGGATGACTACGGTTACGTATTTCCCTTTCACAGTAGCTGATCACCACCTCGATAAGCGCGGTCTTTGACGCTGAGCGCGCCAAAGCCATACAAGTTACCTCGCCGAGTGGATTTCTGGTTCATTGATAACAAATTGTTAACACTCAATAATGGTTATGTTCCTTCCAATGCGTCATCTAGACAAACATTGAGGAAAGAACGGAATTAGATCATACATCGAGCAAGGTAGCAAACACCTGAAGGGGGCCAGAACCCCCTTCGGACGTATGCACAAGTACAGAAGGGCACACGATTACTCAAGACTTTCCAGAAACGGTTTGCTGGTTGATTCAGCTTCAAAGGCCCACCAGTTTGTTTCCCTGGCCCATGGCATACGAAACGATTGCAACGCAAACTCTTTGCGTTGCGTCACCACGTGAATAGGAAATGCGCGATATCCACTTCTTCCTTTGGTTTGACATGTGGCATGGAGATGTCAAGTTCCGCTGGACCGCCGGTATAAGTTCTTCAACCGTGGTGACTATATCCCCGCATTCGCGGCCGTAATAATGAATGCCGTCTCCCCCATAGAACTCGAAGATTTCTGGGGTGTCGAAGAAGATCACCGGCTTGTCCTGCAAAACAAACTCAAATGCCGCTCCACTCACGTCACTGACTAAGAGATCACTTACCAGGAAATAGGGTGTGGCATCTTTTCCAGGAGCTAGCCTGACATTCGGAAGCCGCTGCTCTATCTCTCTCAGCGTTTTGCGCCAATCCCGTCCGCCATGGCCAAGTTTGATGATGTAATCGTGAGGGTACGTGTCCAAAGATGCATGATGAAGTTTGACGAGAACGTTCACATCGAGATGGGCCAGCTGGGTTATGATTTCTCGTCCGTGCCTCTCAAGGGAAGCGTACCGTTCCCAAGTTGGTGCGTAACAGACTGTTCTTAGGCTAGTATCTAGTCCCAACTCTTTCAGTAAAGCTGTACCGTCGTCTGATGCTCGAAACAGCAGATCTGTTTTGGGAGATCCTGTATTGAGGAATACGAGACGGGAATAGGTTTCAGGGTGATTTTTCCTATACTTACGCAGTGAGCCCTCTCTGAATATGGGGCCAATAAGGAATACAACATCGAAGTCAGCCAGTGGATCTGATTTTCCGATCTCGCCGAAGGCTGCCTTGTCGGACAAGCCATGTTGCATAACGATGCGAACAGGAGAAAAAGGAGAGAACCGCCAGACTCGGGATACCAAGCGTAAACCGCTTTCAGGATGAAACGATACCGTGACAGCAGGTTTAAAAGGCATGATCAGGAAGTCCCTGTAAGTCATCAGTCCGATTCTATAACGAGCTTTTCTGGGTTCACTCACCGGTTGATATGAATTCCATTCATACTCCGGGACTACGACGAGGATCTGAACCCCGCTATTCGTCAGCAACCACTCAATGACTGGATCAAAGTGCTCCCGAAGGCCGACGGAGCCAAGATCGAAGACAACGAGCGGTTTCTTTCGCCATGCCTTTAGTCGGGGGAGTATGACTTTGACCAGGAAGACTGCGTTCCGAAACAAGGCAATGAAAAGGTGAACGAAAGATGACTTGAATCTCATGTTATTGTACCATTCTCCTGTTTCGTTCGGCGTTTCTCTTGCCAACGATTCCGCCAGGTTTACTCCATCGGCACTGCGGACTAGTCCTTGCCGTTTCTGAGTTTTAGCAGCACTTCGTTTATAAGCGTTGAGGATGTGCCCTGAGTATATGGAAAATAAACGATTCTCACACCAACATCCTCAAACTGTTGCTGCAGGATTTCCCATTTGGGAGACTGGTACCAGTCGTCCCCCACAAACATGATGTCAAACTTAATCTTCTCCCATTGGGCTAATTTGTCCATGGTCTGTTGAGCTATCACGACGTCAACTCCTTTGATGTTACGTACGATTTCACATCTTTCCGTGAAAGGAATGACGGGTCTCTTGCCCTTGTATTCAAACATTAATTCATCCGTAGTAACTCCAACAACGAGTCTGTCACACAAGGACCGCGAGTTTCTCAAAATGTTCAAGTGCCCGATGTGGAAGAGATCAAAAACCCCTGTCGTATATCCTAATATCATTGTTGCACCTGTGCACGCTATCGTGATCTAAGGCCGGCTTTTCACCGATAAATTCGGCCACATTGATGGAGGCTGAAACGAAAGATGCGGTTCACTATCCTCGAAAAAGCCCTCTCCATCTAAATGATTTGCAATTACCGTGATGTGATCTAAAGAGATGCGTCTCGACTTGACGAGATGATGCAGGTATTGAACCTGACTTATTTTGAACCCCATCAGCCGAGTCGCTACGCAGTCTACAGCTAACAGGTTTTCACCTGCCAGGAGGACTTGAGCCTCTTTTGCAGACGGACAAAAGGGTCCGTCACCCTCACCGGCCAATATGCCATCGATTACTGAGAACGTTCGGCGTTTTCCCGTAGAACAAAACGCGGTGTACAGATCCACTACCATTCTCCATATTGAATCATTTCCGGGCCAGGCTCCTCTCTTCTTCGTCTTGGCGGTGAGTCCGCGCAGCCAATGAATAAATGATGGTTGCTCGTCTCCGCCGATGCCAGGCCATCCAAGACGCCAATGAACCAAGAGATTCTTATCAGTGACAGTGCCAACCAATCCTTTCAGATTGAGGGTGACGCCGCATTTGTGATGGGTTTTGAGTTTAGGAAGCGATATGTAGACGTCTGCATCGACAATAGAGTTGGCGAACGAGTACTCATGCTTCACGCCTGTGTGAGCTCGAATCGTCTCAGTCCTGTTAGTGAAGACCCCCCGAAAAGCTCGGGGGTTGATTCCGGTAAATAGGGAACGCCTTCCTAAATTGACTCGGATGGTACCTCTCGGGTCACCACGTTTCTTGACCATCCGGTCAAATTTGCCGTAGTCTTTCAAGTCTAGACAAACAAGAGGCCTAAGGTCCATGATTTCACAGGGTACATCGTAGCGCGATTCCAGGGCCCTGATACCAGTCAGTTCCATAAGCCTCTCAAAATCCGCATCAATCGATGGATTGTCGCCGATCCTGATTTCGCCACTGCCTTGCAACGCCTCGGCGACGTAATCAGCCACCACGCGCACCACTGATTCGTGAGTGATGGTAGAATAGACGCTTTCTTTACGATTGCAGGATTTCCTATATTCATGCGTCACCCAGTTGGGCTTAATAAATACGCTATCCCCGGGATGCACGATACGTCCCAAGGGGTTTTCCTCCGGGTAACCCAAGTGGTGGAAGAGATCCGCTATCCCTCTTCGGATACTCCGTTCCGAATATTCTGCGACCTTGGTAATGGCGACTGTCAAACCTGCCATCTATCGACCCTTCCAAGTCTCGATCAGGTTGAGAAATCTCTCCAGGCAGAAAAGGAGCCACCTTTGTTCTCCAGTAAGTATACTAACGTCAAGCCCATCAATGAATTCAGGCCTTGAAGGCCCGTCCCAATCACTTAGCCATTGGTCCATTGGCCTAGCAAATGCGATCTTTCCCTGGGCGTGCACATTTGGATACAAAGTGTGGAAAACCTCTTTTAACAGATACTTCGGTTCCCCTCTCCGAATGCGATCGATATCGAGCGGTATGCCAAGCGCAAGTTGCTCAAACGGAGCGATCATAGTGCACGCTGCGGCATGAATAGCATTTTCAAACATTTGGAGTATCCCGAGTCCATGGACAGTCTTGAGGAACCTCATGACGTCTAACCCATGACCCACACGGTATGCTTCATAGACACTACGCATTGAGCGAGGAGACCTTACAACCTGTGCCGGTTCCAGGAAGGTATATCGCCTGACGAATTCCTCGAATGTCCAGTCACTGGACAGCAGCCTGTCCAATCCTCCGAAAGTGGAATCAGCGCCGTTTCCCACGAACAAGATATCTATACCCTGAAGGCTGGCTGTCTTTGCAGCCATAAAAAGTCCCACCTCCGCAGCATGCAGCGGCGCTCGCTTCATACACATCAATCGGTCCACATTCTCCATATAGTCGTCCCAGCTAACCCTTACGACCGTGTGGTCCAGTCCGAGCATTCTGGCTGTTTCAGCTGCAAAGGTTGCTTCGTCAGTCGCCCAATCTGCACTAAACTGGACCGTGTATGCTCGAGTACTCTGCGCGAGGAGCGCGGCTATTATCGCCGAATCAATGCCGCTGCTCAGTAGCACTCCTGTGCGGTGTTCCTTTGCAGCCTGTTGGACTATTGTCCTCAACCGTGAAAGAATTTCTTTGGCAGTTCTGACCTTGTATACCCCTTGTTCATGAGAGGATGGGAAGTCTGGAATGATATCCGATTTCCATGCGATCCCCTCTGAAACCACGTATCGAAACGTCAGATAGGAGCTTATACAGAAATCACGGTCCACAATCATTTGCATATCACCTATACTTCCAGAAATCCGCTACAGCAATGTTCGCAAGACCTGCGTTCACTGACTCCCGAGTTTTCTCCGGCGGTTAAAGGTCTCGTACAGACACACTTGTTTCAACGTACGGCTGAAGGGGCATGCTCGTGATCTACATTGTCTACGTGGATCTTCCCATTCTCGCGTTGGACAGCAGGCGGGATACGCTCGCCATTCCCCCCGTTGCAGTATCGACAGGCCTCCATGAAGCTGTCTGAGCCGAGGTAACGAAGCAGCCGTTTTCGAAGCTGCCACTTCTCCGAGGTATTATTCCGAACGTCCATATAGTCGCTCTCGCCAACAGGGTGCTTCTGAGCTGAAGGCGAGAGTGCAGCCCTCGAACACCTGGCCAAGATCCCATCCTCAAGGGTCAAACAGCCTTTAAACGGGCATTCCTGGAAACGCTGGTACACTTCGTCATACGACTCATCACGATCCCTTTCCAATCCCCCCAAGTGGATCCAACAATTGTCGCGTGTGGTAAATGTGTATATCTCATACAAGATATGAGCCTTCGAGCACTGCTCTGCGAGCCTGGAAAGCTGTTTGTCTCTGAGAAGGTAATTGGAAATCCGCAGTCTAGCCTGAGATTTGGTCAGGGCTTTGATGAGACTGGCAGACATCGTCCTAGTACCGTTGGTAACAACAACGATTTCGGGAATCCTGAAACCTGAGCATAGCTCAACAATGGACGGTAATTCTGGATGCAGTAAAGCCTCTCCACCCTGAATCTGCACCGTGTGAATATTCGAGACCTCCGCCAATGTTCCCAGGGTTCGTCTGATGGTCTGAATTGGGTACAGCGTTTGCGGAAGATACGGTATGAAGTTGCCGCAATTTCTGCAGCGAAGAGAGCACTTGGTGCCAGTGCTCAATACCAAGAATGGGATCTCTACTTTACCGCCTTTCGCAATGTGCATAAGGAATCGGCATTCTCTGAGCACACGGGAAATGAACCCAAACTTTGTCATTGAGAATCGTCTCAAAGTGTTCTCTCGATATATGGCTGAAGAGCCTGCGGCTCATCGGCCATTTTAAAGCGAAGACCAGTGGCGCCGAATCATCTTGCCGTCTCATCCGTTTCTTGAATAGCGTGAGTCGATGTTACATCCCACTTCAATGGTACAGCCACAACAACGTCTCGTCTCGCAGTACTCCAATTTTCTGCATAGCTCCCTGCTCCAGTTATCTCGAATCCGGGCCCGTCTTTGTCATCAATTAATTCCAGACTCGGCAACCCGCAGGCAACTTGAAGCAAATACTCTCCGGGAGCAAGAACATCAGCCGGTATAGTTATCTTTGCTCGGTATTTTCCAGGTGGTCTTCGTTGAAGAAGATGTGGGGAGAAATCGACATCTCCTGTAACCATTACATGAACTTTCTTTGCGGTCCAAATGTGACAGAGTATCTGGACCCTAGTTAAGACCCTGTAAACCGTATATTCGATTACTACCTGAATCCGAGATGAGACACTAAAGATCTCGGAAGCAGCGCCGGATTCATCTAGAACGCTGATCGCGGTGATCTGCAATCTATCTCCCTGAGACTCCGCATACTCTACGCGCCCTTTTCCGAACCTTAGCGCACGAAGGTGTACGCCCACTGCATCATGAATCGTCCCTTTGAAGGTGACCTTGCCCTTCGACAGCACCATCCCTTTCTGGCAAATTGATGCCAGGGCGGCCATGTCGTGACTGACAAAAATTACGGTGCGTCCTTGCGAAGCCACGCCACCTATTTTTCCGAGGCACTTTCGTTTGAACTCAGCGTCTCCAACAGCCAACACCTCGTCCACAAGGAGGATCTCCGGCTCCAAATGTGCAGCAACGGAAAAGGCCAGACGAACGTACATTCCACTTGAATAGCGCTTTACCGGAGTGTCAAGGAATTGCTCGACTCCCGAGAAATCTACTATTTCATCGAAGTTCTTCTTTATTTCCCATCTTCGCATACCGAGAACTGCGCCATTGAGATAGATGTTCTCCCTTCCCGTCAATTCCGGGTGGAAACCCGTTCCCACTTCCAGGAGGCTGCCCACTCGGCCAAAGATATCAGCAAGTCCTGTTGTGGGTTTGGTAATCCTCGAAAGAATCTTTAAGAGGGTACTCTTTCCTGCTCCGTTAGGCCCGATCACACCCAGCACATCTCCCGGCTCAACAGAAAACGACACATCTTGCAGCGCCCAAAACTCTTCATTCGGCTCTACGGACCTACCGCTGAGCGATTGAAGTCGTTCAAGAGGTGATCTCACAGTGTTAACGATCATATCACGCAACGTGCCATAGGCTTCTTTCTTGTGGTCGATCCTGTACTTCTTGCCCAGACCCTCCACTCGAATAGCAGGATGAGACATGAATTCTCGTGTATCCTCGATGCGTTCTGGTCTGTGCTCGTTGTCAGATCGCCGAATGAAGCGCCTGCACTCAGATGAGATCGGCGAAGTGGTCCTCAGCATTCTGAAAATAAACCACACCTGATACGAGTACTCCCAGGCCAACCAGTGTACTGACTGCAAACAGTGACCAGAAGTTATCACTGGTTCCCAAGAGCGCCCACCGAAAGCCTTCAATCGCGCCTGCCATGGGATTTAGTCCGTACAGCAGCCTCCAGTTCTCCGGCACGATGCTCACTGGGTAAACCACTGGGCTGGCAAACATCCAGATCTGTACCAAGAACGGCACCACATACCGAATGTCTCGGTATTTCACGTTGAGTGCGGCAAGCCAAAAGCCCGTACCCGTAGCGGTAATCACAGTCAACGCTATGGGTAATGGCAGAGCCCACGCGTGTCGGGACAGATCCACCCCGTAGAAGGGTACGAGAAAAAAGAGCATGCAGGACGATATGCCCAAATTGAGAAGACACGCTACGACAGATGCCAACGGCATCATCAGACGCGGGAAATAGATCTTGGTTACCAGTTTTTCGTTGTTTATCAGACTGCCCGCTGCCTGGGTCAGTGACTGCGAGAAGTAGGTCCATAAAAGGAGTGCTGAATAGGCAAATACCGGATAGGGCAACCCGTCCGAAGGAAGCTTGGCCAGGCGGCCAAAGACTACGGCAAAAATGACCATGGCCATCAACGGCTGAAGGATGGCCCAAGCCGCACCCAAGGCGGTTTGCTTGTACCATACGAGAATATCTCGCCACACCAGAAAAAGGAACAAGTCCCTGTAGTTCCAAAATTCTCGCAGAACCAGTTTCCGTAACCCCTGCCGACCGGATCGAATCCTGATAAAGGGTTCTTCGGAAGACACCAATGCACGAGTCGATTGCTTAGAAATCATCTGGTAAGCGCTGAGACTCCTTGTCCAATTCGAGTCAGTTCTGATGAGAATCTGAACACTTCAGACCAAACTCCAACTGGCAGATACGATAGCGGACATTGGCCACTCTCGCACGTGAAATGGCACGATATGACGGTCGGTTGCGGTTTGACCAAGGCGCAGGTCTCGATGTTCGTTCCCGACCGTGCGAGCAAAACGTTCAGCGACCAAGGATTGCTCAATGCCTACACTTCGTGCCCATACGATATTCATAATATCTCGGAATAACTTATAATAATGCTGTTCCTTGTGAAAGCCGAGTCAACAGTGGGCACTGACTCCGATGCTTCCCTACTCAATCTTTGCAGTATAACATGGAACGAAGGACATGCCAATCCCGGAGCTTTCCATGCTCGGTGAAAGGGTGCTACTATTAGGGAACGGAAATAAGAGGGGACTCGCAAAATGCTGGATCGATTGACTCAGAAAGATTGGGAGACTGGCGTAACTCTAGGCCAGAAGTTGGCTACACTTCTTAACGAGCTTACTTTCGAAGATGCCGACTGCTGGTTTCGTAAGATGTTCACGACTAAAGATAGTATGGAACTTTTCCACTCGGTTGTTCTAGAGTTTGTACTTCGGTATGGACTGGGAATGACTGCTAGAGAGAAGGAACTCCTGTTTGGCTACTGCAAGCAAAGCGATCAGAAGCGTCGCTCTTTCATAGCGGCAGTCCTCATCGGCATAGGCGATGAGGTCCAATATGACTTGGGAGTTGTTTCGCCGCGGTAGGAATCTGAAGTTTTCTCTCAACTTGGAAGCAGTCGGATTCCTGTAGAGATGGCTTGCAGATCTAAGTTTCCAGAGTTAACCACTGAACAATAATCTCATCGGTCTCGAGCCTAGTGAGCTTGGTTTCGGGACCGCAGCCGTAGGGACAAGTCCAAGCAGGATGTTCGGATGCTCCAAAGAGACGACAAAGAATTGGCCGACTTTCATACCTGCTGCAACGTCCGTCTATCAACGAGGAGCAAGACAATTGATCTGTGAAGGTCGGACAATCCTCTCCCTGAGTGGCTCCCGGTGCTAAGCGTGTGCAACAGCACTCAGAACACCCTTCCTTGCACTCGAAACTGGGGATCATACTCCAAAGGTCTTCTTCTGTCTTGCTCGCATCAAACCAATCATCTCGCCGATCTTGAATGTGTGTATTTAATATCGGTGTACGTCCTGTCCCTATTCTCTTGAAAGCATTTTACCAGGCCAAGTATCCCGATTCAACAGTGTCCATAATCCACGGTCCACTTTGACGACATCCCCGTCGGCATCTTCAGTGGGAGATCTGCCGGGTAATTTTACAGACGTGTGACAGCGAAATTGGGGCGTGTGCCACGTCACAGAAGAACGAATATGCCCCCCAATTCGGGCATGTTTCTGAACCAGCTATCCCCCTTGGCTCGTCTCAAGCCTCTGCGGGAGCCACTGTATTCCCCCCCTTTTCGCTGTTACCCCGAGGCCCGCAGACACTGCATCCGCATTCCTTGCTTCAAAGAGTATTTCGTTCGACGAAAGCCCTAAGGTGAGCCGAACGAACACCTGCCTGCCACGCTCATGTATGCGGGCAGGCAGGTTAACCAGCCAAGAGCGTACCGCCTTCATCCGGCCATTCACCCGACCCTCCCGCAACACCAAGCGCGTCGGGGGTGGATTGACGTTGAACGCAATAATCATCATCCGACGGCGTCGCTGTTGCCCATCTTCCACCAGGGAGTAACCGCGGCCCTTTCGGACGGATCAACCCGATTTGTGTGGCGGACGAGAATGGTCCCTGGGATGTCCACATACTTGACACGATGTACCCGTGCAAAATGAGGTAGTTGTCGCCTCATCGGCCTTTCTGTGACAATTATCGTCCTCAGTGGGTAGGACCGCCGCGACACGGCCGGACTAACCCACTGGAATCATTAGCTCACCCAAATTCTCAATTTGGCAAGATTCTTGCTTAGGAACTACACAGGCGGTTTACCATACC
>JAZDHD010000260.1:0-30234 GCA_043806215.1 Pseudomonadota bacterium
CTCGTTGGTAATTCCCCTCCTACTCGACGGCAAATCACTCCCGTCAATCTTGTAGGCTGCGCGGACCGCCATCTTGATCGATGCGATTCCAGGAGCCGGTATCTTCGATTCGGAAATCTCATGATGACCTCTCAGATTTCGAAATTTGGCCTTGACCTCGACATTCGAGGGTACCCAGGCGAGGAAAAATATTCCGATGATGGCTACGCCACTTTGCTTCCGCCTTTGGTTTACAAGGTTCGCAAAGCGTCAAGGCGTGGCGGGATTCCGGGTATGCCGGGTGCCTGCAAGAACAAGATCCGGGCATCCCGCGCGGAACGCGGGACCGGGCTGTGAAAGACAGCGACCAAGCCCGTCGTCATCGTGGGACGGGCGTCCCTGCCCGCCGTCTCCCCGGCTCAGGCCGGGGTCCGGGAAGAAAGGACTGGTTCCCGCCCTCGCCGGGAAGACGGCTCAGCTTGTGCGACCGCATTTGCGCCTTGAAACACCTCGATTCAGTTCAGCCGGAAGGGCTATAAAGCCGCAACGGGTTCTCGTGAAAACCTTTCGGCACCAAGAGAAAGGAATTGCAACATGGGGGCGGTGAAATCGCGGGGGCCGCATTTTTTTCTTGACAAAGGTCGCGGAAGGGCCTACTAGGTAAGTATGTGTTACTGACGTAACGCAACGAGTCATCTAAGGCAGACCTCCACACTGCCTGTGCAGAAAACACCCCGGTCGGGTGGACCGCGCACGGTCGCCCGATGCCCTCTGGGCAACACTATGACCCTCCCGGATTACGTGAGTTTATTCACGTGGTGGATGTGCACATGAAAAGAGAATCGCCGGTCATCTAACATGGTGCTGCGGGAAACCCGCAGAAAAGAATAAGCAGCGCAAGATCCCGCGTTCACCGCAGCACGGCATGCCGGTGCAGGCTCCGTGTGAGGTGCGCCCCTGAGTCCGCTTCGTACGGAATCTCTACCGGTGTGTCGAAAACCGGTCAAGGCCCGAGAGGTCTCTGCATGAAGGTACGGGGGATCGTGCAACGGTTTGCCGGGATGCTCGCCAAGCGTTTTAACCCTCGATGGGTTTACTCACATTGAAGTCTCGACCGCGGGTGCTGCGCACTATCACGGGCGCAATCCTGCGTGATGCGCCTCCATAGGCGTTACTCATTTAAAGGGGACGGACCAAGTTGACGGCACAAACCCACCTGGAAATACGGAATCTGAGCCTGAGTTTCGGTAATCTGAAGCCCCTGCTGGACGTAAGTCTTGAGTTAAAAGAAGGGGAAATATTAGGGGTTATCGGCCCCAACGGCGCGGGGAAGACGTGTCTTCTCAACTCCGTGAGCGGATTCTATCGGCCACAGGGCGGCTATATTGTCTTCAAGGGCCATGATCTCGTCAAGACTCCGACTCACGAGATCTCTCGACTCGGCATATCGCGGACGTTTCAGAATGTGGAGCTCTATACCGGTCTGACGGCATTGGACAACCTCTTGGCCGCTCGGCACAACTTGATTCAATACGGTCTTTTGGCGTCGCTGTTTCATTTCGGGAAATCCGCGCGCGAGGAAATGAGGCATCGCCGGGCGGTCGAGGACGTCATTAAGCTCCTCGAGATAGAGGACATCAGGCACCACGTGGTGGGGTCTCTACCGTATGGATTGAGAAAGAGGGTCGAGCTGGGGAGGGCGCTCGTCCAGGAGCCCGAGATTCTCTTGCTGGACGAACCGATGGCGGGGATGAACGTAGAAGAAAAGGAAGACATGGCACGGTTCATTCTGGATGTCAACGAGCTCAACGGAACCAGTGTGATGCTCATCGAACACGATATGGGGGTGGTGATGGACATCACCCAACGGATCGTTGTTCTCGATTTCGGGTTCAAGATCGCCGAGGGCACACCGGAAGTAATCAGGGAAAACCCTACGGTGATCAATGCCTATTTAGGGAAGGCATAAGAATGGACACAACGGGACAAAATCTCGATACCATTCCAAAGCTTCTTCGGAGTCGAGCCGTCGGAGACGACAGGAATCGCATTGCCATGCGAAAAAAGGACTACGGCATTTGGAATGAATTCACATGGGCGGATGTCTACGAACATGTGAAGAACGTTTCCAACGGTCTCTTGGCTCTCGGCTTTGAGAAGGGCGACAAAGTCACGATTATCGGCGACAACGATCCGGAATGGTTGTGGGCGGAGTGGGCGGCGCAATGCCTGAGAGGAGCCGCCTTGGGGGTGTACATCGACAGTACTCCTCCGGAGGTGAAGTACTATGTGGAGCATTCCGACTCGTCTTTTGTCTTCGCGCGGGACCAGGAACAAGTGGACAAGATTCTGGAGATATACGACGAGCTTCCCAAATTGAAAAGGGTGATCTATTGGGATCCCAGGGGTTTGTGGTTCCAGGACCCCTCGACGGCAATGGATATTCGATCCCTGGAAAAACTGGGGCGCGATTATGCCAAGGAACAACCGGAAGATTTTCAGAACCTTGTGTCTCAGGGAAAAGCGGACGATGTGGCCGTGTATTGCTATACGTCCGGGACCACGGGAAAACCGAAGGGGGCCATGCTCAGTCATCGTAATCTGTTGTTTGCCGTACGGGCACTGGACCAATATAACGCCTTCAAACCCGGAGCCAATTACTTATCGTACATTTCTCCCGCGTGGATTACGGAGCAGTTTCTTGCACTCTGTGGAGGCGTTTGGGTTCCGCTGACTCTGCACTTTCCGGAAAAACCCGAAACCGTTCAATTGGATATTCGCGATATCGCCCCCGAAATTGTGTTCTACGGGGCTCGTCTTTGGGAAAGCCTGGCCTCGACCATTCAGGTAAAGATCAGCGACAGCACGCGACTGAAGATGTTCTTATACAAGCTTGCCTCGAGGGTGGGCCACAAGAGACTGTCGGCACGAGAACAGGGAAAGCGCACAAGCCCCCTGCTGTCGATACTGCACCGGATTGCGGATTTCGCCGTATTCCGCCCCCTGAGAGACCGGATCGGATTTACAAAGAATAAGGTAGCGTATACCGCGGGCGCTGCGATCGCTCCGGACATGATGCGCTTATTCCATGCCGCCGGGATAAACATCAAGAACCTTTACGGTTCCACGGAAGCGAGTTTGGTCTCTCTCCACAAGGACGATGATGTCCGCTACGAGACCATCGGCGTACCTTTTGAAGGCTGCGATGTCAAAATCTCCCCGGAAGGTGAAATCCTCGTGAAAAGCGAAGGGGTGTTCATCGGCTATCACAAGAACCCGGAGGCAACCTCCAAGGTTATCAGGGACGGCTATTATTGCACGGGAGATGCGGGGTTGCTGGACCGGGGACATCTGGTGTACCTCGACCGGCTGGCGGAAATGATCGAGCTATCGGACGGGAAAACCTTTTCTCCCCAGTATACCGAGATTCGGTTGCGGTTCAGTCCCTATTGCAAGGACGCCGTGGTCTTCGGCGGGCGAAACAAGCCGTTCGTGACCGCGATCCTCAATATCGATTACGACAATGTGGGCAAATGGGCCGAGCGTGAGAAAATAGGGTATACGACGTATATGGACCTTTCCCAGAAGAAGGAAGTCAGAGATCTCTTGAAAACAATTGTGGAGAATGTGAATGCCGTTCTCCCGGAATATGCGCGAATTCGGGCGTTTGTAAGCCTGCACAAGGAATTCGACGCGGACGAAGCGGAACTCACGCGGACCAGGAAACTCAAACGGGAACCGATTGAAGAACGGTACAAGGATGTCCTGCAGGGCATGTACGAAAAGAAAGAGAACATCAAGGTCGAAAGTCAGGTTGTCTACCGCGACGGAAGAACCGGAACCGTCAAGACGGAAGTCATCGTCAACCATTTGAATTAGCTGAAAGGGCAGGTCTACGTCGAATGTGGCGACCATGCGGTGTTTTCAACACGAATTATCTCGAGGATCGAGCCGTAATCCGGACCAAGGTCCAGTGGACGGCATTGATCGTGGTTCTCTCCGCAATCACTACCGTGTCGTTCTTTTTCGGCAGCAACTATATCCTGAGCGTTATCATCCTTACCATCATAACCATCATTACGCTCCAGGGATTGAACTTCATCGTGGGATTCACGGGCCAAATCTCGGTGGGTCATTCGGCGTTCATGGCCATCGGTGCGTACTCGACCACCATTCTCATGACCCGACTGGATGTCCCGTTCATTCTTTCCTTTCCCGCGGCCGGATTCTGCGCGGCTCTGGTGGGAATGATATTCGCGCTGCCCTCGGTGAGGATAAAGGGCTTCTATCTGGCGCTTGCCACCTTGGCCGCCCAGTATCTCATCGGCTGGCTTCTTCTTCACGGAGGTCCCCTGACCGGAGGCCTCTACGGCCTTTCCGTGCCTCGTGCGGGTATTGGCCGCTTTGTCCTGGACACCGACCAAGGCTACTTCCTCTTCGCAATGTTCATGCTGCTCCTCATGTCGTATTTTGCTAAGAGCATCGAACGGAGCAAGATAGGCCGGGCCTTTATTGCCGTCAGGGACAATGATCTGGCGGCCGAGGTCATGGGAATCAATATTTTCAAGTACAAATTGTTGGCCTTTTTCGTTGGTTCCTTCTACGCCGGGATAGCCGGGGCGATCTGGGCTCACTATTTCCTGCGTATTCATGTCGACCATTTTTCCTTGATGGATTCCATCTGGTATCTCGGCTTCCTGGTGGTCGGGGGACTCGGGAGTGCCATGGGACCGATATTCGGGGCGATTGTTTATGTTGGGCTAAGAGAACTGGTTGCTTTGGTTACCCCTCTCCTTGCAACGCTCTTTCCGGGCATACAGACCAACATTTTTTCCGGCTTGGCACTCATTATCTACTCGTTGGTCGTGATCGTCTTTCTCTTGTTGGAGCCGCGGGGGATAAACAGACAGTTCGGTCTCTTCAAGTCCTATTACAGGCTGTGGCCGTTTGCGTACTGACCGAATCCTACTCAAGCGAAAGGAAGGTACCGTATGAAGATAAAGCGCAAAGGGAAGTTCGCTCTGTTCATGATCGTGGCCGTGGTGTGTCTCGTAATCTCTTCCGTAGGCACGACGGCATGGAGCAAGGACAAGGAAACCAAACTCGGAGTCTTCGGCGATGTGACGGGTCCCATTGCATTCACGGGGCAGCAGTTTTGGAAGGGGTATTCCGATTACTTTCGGTGGGTGAAAGAGCACGACCCCATCGAGGGCGTTTCGGTCGATATCCTCATGGAAGACACGGGATACGATCCAAAGAGGTACCTGCCCGTACTGAAGAAATTCGAAGCAGCGGGAATCAGCGCGGGCTATATCATGGGTACGAATGGGACCGCCACAATGAACGACGAATTGCGGCGGTTGAAAATTCCCTGCGTCAGTGAAGGTTCGGGCTTCCCTCCTGCCATTGAACCTCCCGGGTACATTTTTCTCCTCAGACCGTTGTATCCGGATGTTTTCGCAGCGGCCTGCATACATTTCATGGAGGAGTGGAAGAAAGCGGGCCACAAGGAAAAACCGAAGGTTATGACGATTACGTGGGACGTGCCCTATGGAACCGCTCACTTGGAACTGGGAAATCCTTGGGCAAAGAAATACGGATTCGAGGTCTTGCCCACCCAATTGTTTGCAGGTCAGCCCAATGACCTGAGCACACAGTTGCTCAGGGCAAAATCAATGGGAGCGGACCTCGTCTTCTCAAACATATTGGAAGGCCAGTTCGCCGTGTTATTGAAGGATGCCAAGAGACTCGGCCTTCAGGGGAAGATTCAATTCGCTGGCGGTTCGGAATGTCGAGGGGCCGAGGTGATTAAACTTGCCGGGGATGCGGCGAACGGAGCATGGTCGGTCAGCCATTTCGTGGATTGGTCCGAGACCGACAACAAAGGGATTCAGCTGGGTTTGAAGATGCAGAAGGAGTTCCGCGGCGGCGTGGATTACCAGACCCAATATCTCATGGGCGTGATCCCGGCGCGAATCACGGCCGAGGCCATGCGATATGCCGCCAAGAACTACGGCGCGGACAAGGTCGACAGTGCCGGTATCTATAAGGCCTTAACCACGATGGGAAAAATCGACATGTTGGGGTTGACGGCCGACGTAGCTTACTCTCCCACCGAGAGGAGGCCGTTTAAGCAACTGAATATATCCAAGTGCGCCGACGGCAAGTGGGTGAGGGAGAAATACGGAATCGAGGTCCCCTGGCTAAAACCTTGAGCAAGATCTCCCCGGGGAGTAAGTAAGGTTTTCAGATGACAGAGTTGTTTCAGGCAGTTGCAAGCGGTCTCATGGTCGGCTCGTTGTACAGTCTTATCGGACTGGGCATCGTGGTAATCTATAAATCCACCCGTGTATTCAATTTTGCACAGGGCGGCTTACTCATGGTAGGGGCATATCTGGCCTGGTGTTTCATGGAACAGGCCGGTATGCCCATCTGGCTCGGTCTTCTTTGCGGACTGGCTTCCGCCGTGGTCATCGGCTTCCTCATAGAGCGCTTCGGCATGAGGCGAATGGTGGGTCGGCCGATACTGTCGCTGATTATTGTGACTTTGGCCCTGCAGGCTTTGATCGACGGAATAGTGACCCTGTTTTGGGGTCATAACAACTACCTTGTTTATCCGAAATTCATTCCGCCTAATCCGGTTGAATTCCTCAACGTCATCTTGTCGCTTCAGCACATCATCGTATTCTTCATCACCATGCTGGTAATCGCCCTCTTCATCTTGTTTTTCCAGTACAGTAAATGGGGTTTGGACATGAGGGCGGTTGCGGAGGATCATCAGGCCGCCATGTGCATGGGGATCAGCATCAAAGTGGTGTTTGTGCTGGCGTGGGTGATATCGGCCGTCTTGGCATACATCGGGGGAGTGCTTCTCGGCAGCATCAACGGAGTGAGTACCAGCCTCCACCAAATTGCTGCAAACTGTTTCCCCGTTATCCTCCTGGGAGGGTTGGAATCGATTCCCGGGGTCTTGATTGCCGGGCTCATAGTCGGCATCCTCGAGTATATGTCCGGGCTGTATCTCGACCCCATAGTCGGGGCCAGTACGAGAGAGATTGTGCCGTACTGCATTCTGGTACTGGTGTTGATGATCAAGCCTTACGGTCTGTTCGGCCTCAAGAGGATAGAGAGAATCTGATCGCGCCGGCCAATAGGGCGTATCGTCCGGAGATGTGCTTCAATGTTACAAATGAACAATGTGGAAGTGATGTTCAACAGCGTTATTCTGGTGCTTCGCGGGGTTTCGCTGCATGTGGATCCGAATTGCATCGTTGCGCTTCTGGGAGCCAACGGTGCGGGAAAGACCACGACCTTGAGTTCCATTACGGGCCTGATAAAGACGGAATTGGGAGAGGTGACCGAGGGCTCCGTTGAGTTCGAAGGCAAAGACCTCACCAAGATGAGCACGGAGAGGATCGCCCAAGATGGCGTGGTTCAGGTCTTGGAAGGCCGAAGGCTCTTTGCCCACCTCACCGTGGAGGAGAACCTGCGGGTGGGTGCCCGGGCCAAGAAGGGCAGGAGCACCATTAACGAGGATCTCGCGATTATCTACGGATATTTCCAGAGACTCAAGGCTCTGCGAAACGCTACGGCAGGATATTGTTCCGGCGGGGAACAGCAGATGGTTTCCATAGGACGGGCACTGATGAGCCGGCCAAAGATGATTCTCCTGGATGAACCTTCCATGGGCCTCAGCCCCCTGATGGTTACAGAAATATTTCGCATTATTAAGACGATTCAGGTAGAAAAGAAGACGGCCATGTTACTGGTCGAACAGAATGCCCCCCAGGCGCTCGATATAGCCGATTATGGGTATGTCATGGAAAATGGGAGGATCGTTCTGGACGGTACGCAGAAAGACCTGAAAGAAAACGAAGACGTACGAGAATTCTATATGGGGTTGAGTGATGTTGGTAAGAAAAAGAGCTACCGGGAGGTCAAACACTATCGAAGGCGAAAGAGATGGCTGTGACGGCGTCCCTTTTCCGGAGTCGGCCGCCCGGGAGGCTCCGCCGTCGGCCGGGCCCGGAAGCGGCCTGGATTTGCGGGGAGTGGACGTGCCTCCGGGGGGGATCAAGCTCATGCATGCTTTGCATCAGCTCCTGGAGAAGAAGGGCTTCGATGCGATTTCCACGGCGGAAATATCGCGGGTCGCCGGTGTCAACGAGGCGCTCATCTATCGATATTTCGGAGACAAGCGGGGTTTGCTTCACAGGATTTTGGAGGAGTACACCCGCGAGCATCTCAACGAGATCAAACGAGCCGTGGAAGATGTGGACGGCGCACTCGACAAGCTGAGAAACCTCATGAAAGGAAACATTGCGTTCCACAAGAGGAACCGTGTCTTCTCACGGATACTTTTGCTGGAGGTCAGGAGTTTTCCCGGTTACTTTGAAAGCGACGCGTATAAGCTGGTCAAAGATTATGCCGGTCTCATAGATGAAATTGTCTCGGAAGGCGTCGCGAATAAGGAGATCCGAGAAGACGTTTCGCCTGCTTGCGTCAAGGATCTTATTGTGGGAAGCATCGAACACGCGTGCTTAAGGTCGGTGGTGTTTCATTGGGAATTTGATGTGGAAGTGCTGGCTCGCAATCTCAGCGACGCGGTGATCCGCGGATTGGGCGGTGCCGAGCCGGCTCCGCTTCCGGTCAAGGGCAAGCAGCGGCCTGAAGACAACCGGGGAATGCGCAAGAAGACGGCAAAGGGACGGCCCGGGAAGACGGTATGAATTATGGCGTCTCCTGAGACGATTGCGGACGTAATGATCTCTCGGCCCGATTCCCGATACATTAAGAAACGGAGTGGACTATGGACTTAACCCCTGAAATAACGGAAGAACTCACTATATTCAGAGAAGCGGTTTCGAGAGCGGCCAAGGAGAAGATTGCCCCGCTCGCGGCATCAATCGACGAGAGCGGCGTTTTCAACCGTGAAGTGGAAACACTTTGCTGGGATCTGGGCCTCCTGACGCTCGGGTTGCCGCCGGAGTTCGGCGGTCTTGAGAACAACTCGGGTACGGCCCTGTGCATTGCAGTGGAAGAGATAGCGCGACAGTGTGCATCATCCGCGTTGCTGTTGATCATTCAGGCTGTGGGACTATTTCCCATTGTTCACGGACTTTCGCCGGAGATCAGGAACAGGGTCCTTTCCGGGGTCCGGGACAATCGCCGACTGGCGGCATATCTGGTGACCGAACCATCGGGAGGATCCGACGTCGCCGGGGTAAAGACTACTGCACGGAAGGTGGGCGACGAATACGTCATCAACGGGTCCAAGTGTTTCGCGACCAACGGTGCCGTGGCGTCCCTGTACTCGGTTCTGGCGAGGACTTTGGGAGAAGGAGGCGGACACGGCATGTCTTTTTTTCTCGTGGAACGTGACCGGCCGGGTCTGACCATCGGAAGAACGGAAAACAAGCTGGGCCAGCGGGGCTCAAATACCACGGAAGTTTTTCTCGACGAGGTGCGGGTGCCTGCCGTAAACTTGCTCGGTACGGAAGGGGCCGGCTTTCGCATGGCCATGCAGGATTTCGATATGTCCAGGCCGGCCATTGCCGCTCAGGCGCTGGGGATTGCAGAAGGGGCCTTCGAAGCCATGGTGGCGTATTCGACTCAGCGAAAGACCTTCGGCAAGCTCATAGCGGAACACCAGATGATCCAGGCCATGCTGGCCGATGCGGGCATGCTCATCGAGGCCTCCAGAGGTCTGGTATACCGAGCCGCAGGACTTTATGACGAAGGAAAGCGGAACACCAAGATCGCGTCAATGGCGAAGTGTTTTGCGGCGGATGCCGCCATGAAGATTACCACGGATGCCGTTCAGGTCCTGGGAGGGTACGGGTACACCAAAGATTTTCCGGTGGAGCGCATGTTCAGGGACGCGAAGCTCACCCAAATATTCGAAGGAACGAATCAAATTCAGAGAATCGTCATCGCCCGAGAGATTCTGAGAGAGGTCGGTGTTTCGATTTGACGGCTTCCTGGAGAACATTCAACACATCGGCCTCACGGTAATTCCGTCCGAGGTCCGGGAGGTTACACTATGATAAGGCTCAGTGATGAACAGCGAATGATTGTCGATACGGTTCGCCGCATTGCTCGGAAGGAGCTTGCTCCCAGGGCTGCGGAATTGGACGAGACCGCAGGCTTTCCAGACTATGCGGTGGCCGCCTTTGCGGATAACGGCGTACTGAACCCTCTCCTGCCCGCACAATATGGAGGCGTGGAGCTGGGTTTGCTTACCTTTTCCTTAATTCTCGAGGAAGTCGGCCGGGCGTGTGCGTCTTCGGCGCTGCTTCTCATCGCCCAGTCGGACGGAATGCTGCCGATCCTCCATGGGGGAAGCGAGGCCCTGAAGGAAAAATACCTCACGCGCCTTGGCGACGACTCCCGCAGGTTGACCGCCCTTGCGGCAACAGAGCCCTCGGCGGGTTCCGACATAGTGTCCATGAGAACCAGGGCGGTTCGCAAAGGCGACAAGTACATTCTCAACGGCCAGAAGTGTTTCATAACGAACGGGTCGGTAGCGGATTTCTTCTCTCTGTATGCGTATACCGACGCATCCCGGGGAGCCCGGGGAATCAGCGCGTTTGTTGTGGAAAGAGACTTTCCGGGGCTTGTATACGGCAAGAACGAAAACAAGATGGGGATGCGCGGCTCGGTCAATTCCGAGCTCTTTTTCGAGGACATGGAGGTGCCGGCGGAAAACCTGATAGGAGAAGAAGGCGGAGGATTCGCCAATCTCATGAAAACACTGGCCCTGAGCAGGCTCTTCTGCGCTTCACAGGCCGTGGGGATTGGCCAGGCCGCTCTTGATGAAGCCGTGGCGTACGCCCGTGAGCGCGTTCAATTCGGCCGTCCCATTGCCGCCCTATCTCCCATCCAATTCATGGTCGCGGATATGGCTGCCGCGGTGGACTCGGCCAGGCTTCTCACCTACAAAGCAGCGTGTCTCTTTGACGATGGAGATCTGAAGCAAGCCGATACGGCCGCGGCATTGGCCAAGTTCTCCGCATCGGACGCGGCGATGAAGGTGACGACGGACGCGGTGCAAATCATGGGAGGATACGGGTACATGAAGGACTATCCCGTGGAACGGATGATGCGCGACGCCAAACTCACCCAGATATATACGGGAACGAACCAGATAATGCGGCTGGTGGCGGGGAGATCATTGCTGGAACCAAAGTAGGCGCGGCCGCCCCCGCGTGCACGGACCGCGGGGGTGAGCCTTTTCGGTTTTTCACGTACGGCTTCCCCCCTCAAGGCACGATAGTATCTTCTTGCGCAGCTTTTCCATCACTCAACTCCTCGAAGACTTGAATGTGCCCGAAAGTCCTCCTCCCCTCGTTCCGGTAGGGGTAGGCCCCTGGAAACTGTCTCAAAATTCCGAGACCCGGCAAAATCGTGCCACTATGAAGTGGAGCCCAAGACAAATCCCCCCTGCCCCCCTTTGCCAAAGGGGGGTAAGAGCCGGTTCCCCCCTTAGAAAAAGGGGGGGGGGTTAGGGGCATAAGCGTTAACTTAGGGATTCCGGCTGCCAAACCGTATTTCAACCGGCACACGAATCGTGGCATGCACACCGTTTTCGGTGTTGAGATGCAGCGATCTTAATGTGCCGAAGGCACTTAGGAATTTAGCCGGGGGATTGATCCCCCGGAAGAACGGGATAAAGCGAACAGGATTTCCGGGCCTTGAAAGGCCCGGCTAATCCCGCGAGACGCGGGACGGGTCCCTTCGGGACGTTATGAATGAACCCAAGTCCAAGCCGACCAGCAGGCTTAAATTAACGCCTATGGGCAGGAGCCTGGGAACGAGAGGAGGGGATTTTGTAACTTCTCAAAAACCCCGGGCGAATTCCAAGAATTCCCCTCCCCGACCCTCCCCGCAAGCAGGGAGGGAGCGCTTCCCCCCGCTTGCGGGGGGATAAGAGGGGGGAAATGGCCCGGACTTATTGAGAAGTTACGGGATTTTCAGGTAACCATCTGAAAAACGTATCAATCTTCGTCGAGTACCTTCCGGACCGTAAGCCGGAGTTTCTTCACGTCAAACGGCTTGTTCACGAAGCTTGTGGACCAACCCGCCATTGCCTCTCGTGCGGGACCGGTCATGGAATAGCCGCTCGCGATTATCACCTTGATCTTGGGATTCAAGGCGACAAGTCGTTCAAGGCATTCTTTTCCGCCCATCCGAGGCATAATCATGTCCAGGATGACGAGCGAGATTTCGTCGCCGCGCTCTTCATAGATTTCCAGGGCTTCTCTCCCGTTGTTCGCGGTCAGTACCGTATACCCGGCCTGTTTCAGGATCTTCGTGCCCAGATCTCGAATCATCTCTTCATCGTCTACCAGCAGAATGGTTTCAGACCCGAAGGCCGGTCCCAGGGCCGTTGCGGCGACATCCGGTTCAATATCCGCCCGTTTCCCCGTCGGCAGATAGATCTTGAAGGTCGTTCCCAACCCGGGCTCGCTATAGCAGGTAATATGACCCCCGTGACCCTTGACGATGCCGAATACCATGGACAGTCCAAGTCCCGTTCCCTGTTCCTTTTTCTTTGTGGAGAAGAACGGTTCGAAGATGCGCTCCAGTACGTCTTGTTCCATCCCATGGCCGGTGTCGGACACCATGAGCAGGACGTACCCGCCCGGTTTGGCTTCAACGTGGGCCTCGCAATAGTCCGCATCGAGGGTAGCGTTCATGGTCTTGATACACAATTTGCCTCCGTCGGGCATGGCATGCTGTGCATTGACGGCCAGGTTGAGGAGGGTCTGCTCTATCTGGCCGGCATCGGCCTTGATGAGCTCCAAATCCTCGGCCAGGGCCAGTTCGATGTCAATCATCTTGGGTATGGTCCGGGTGAGAAGCTTGTGAACATGCCGCACTTCTTCATTGAGGTCAATGATGGTCGGGAAGGTTTCCACCTGCCTGCTGAAGGTGAGAATCCGCCTTACCAGGTCGGCTCCCCGCTGGGCGGCATGGGCTATTGCCTGCAGCTCTTGATAACCGGGAGAGGCTTCAGTCCTGTCCATGAGGAGCAATTCCGTATAGCCGGATGCTATGGTCAACAGATTGTTGAAATCATGGGCAATTCCCCCGGCCATGGTCGCGATGGACTCCATCTTCTGCGCTTTTTGGAGCTGCTTCCGGAGCAGAACCTCGTCCGTCACGTCACGTTTTACGGCCACATAGCTCGTCACACGCCCGGTATCGTCCTTGATGGGCGATATGGCGGCGTCCTCCTCATAGAGACTTCCATCCTTCCGCCTATTGATGAAATGTCCCTTCCATACCCTGCCTTCGGACAAGGTGCTCCACATTTCCGCATAGAAGGCCGTATCGTGCTCCCCACTCTTGAGGATGCGGGGATTCAGTCCCACGGCTTCCTCCTTGGAGAATCCCGAGACTCTTTCAAAGGCCGGGTTGACGTAAAGTATGGTCCCGCGCTCATCGGTTATCACGACGCTCTCTATCGACTGCTCGATGGCGGTGACCAGGCGTTGATGGACGGCGGCCCTTTCCTTGACGTCCGTCACGTCGCGCATCACCATGATATAAGCCTGTTTCCCCTCCCAGTCCGTGCGTGAAGCCCGCATGTCGACGATCCGTGTCTCACCCGACGGCCTGACGATTTCCGTCTCGAACGGATCTTCGGTGGATTGAGGAATCTCCAGCTGCAATCCCGGCAAGTGGTCCCGTTCCCGGCCGCATATCCCGGCCGCTGCCCGGTTTCCGTAGAGTACGGTGCCGGCGAGGTCCAGCACCACGATTCCTTCCGCGGAACTCTCCACGACGTTCGTGAAACTTCTCCGGCTCTCCTCGAGGGCCGACTCCGTCTTCCTCAATTCCGTGACGTCTCTCACAGTGGATACGCTGATCTCTCCCCAGGTGTCATCCTCGATAACGCCGGCGTCCAGCAGCACGTGGATAACGGCCCCGTCTCTCCTTATGAATTGGTAATTGACATTTTGCGCCTTGCGGTCGCGCCAAAAGCGTCCGACAAAACGTTCGAAGATCTCCTTGGTCTTGGGGGTCATGAATGAGGTGATCTTTTCACCCAGGACCTCGCTTCGTTCATATCCCATGGTTGTCAACCATTTATCGTTGACATTGCGTACAATTGCCCCCCGGTCGATGGAGTGCATCATGACCGGAGCTCTGTCATAAATCTCCTTGAACCGCTCTTCGCTTCTGAGCCGTTCCCTCTCGGCCCGCTTCCGGGCCGTTATATCGTGTGCGATTTCGACGACGCCCAACAGCCGGCCTTCGGAATCAAAGACGGGCTCGCCCCGCTCGTCCCAGACTCTGCCGTCGGGCGTGGTAATTTCCGCCCATTCAGGTTTGCGCGTACTGAGCGCCTTCAGGGAGGGGCAGCCTTCGCAAGGCTTATCGGGATTTGCCCAGCACGAATGGCATTTCTTTCCGAGAATATCTCCGGGTGTCTTGCCCAACGAATCCGCTGCGGCCCTATTGACCCACATCATCTCAAGGTTCTTGTTGACAAAAGCCACGTTGGTGCTGATGCCGTCCAGAATTACGCGCATCAGGTTTTCACTGGCTTCCAAAGCCCCCTGTGCCTTTCTGACGTCGGAAATGTCCTCCATTACCCCAAGACATCTCGCACTGCCGTCAACCGGGTCCGTCAACGGAGTGAGCCGGAACTTCAGGTGTGTTTCCCTTCCCCATTTGCTTGTATAAGGGGCCTCGAAGTCTATGCGGCAACTCTCTTCCAAGCAGCGGGCGAAGTTCCGGGCAATCCCCGCTTCAACCAGGGGAGGAAAGGCAAGCATATTGACCGCCTTGGTCGCATCGGCCGAAGGAGATCCAAGCATGTTCACCACGGCCTGGTTCGCTTCACGAATGTTGCCCTGCGCATCAACCACGATAATCCCGATGGGCGCACTCTCCAGCAACGCACGATGCTTCGCTTCACTCCTCAGGATCGACTCTTCCGCCTGCTTGCGCTTGGTTATCTCTACCACCACTCCCAAGGCTCGCTTTAGACCGCTTTGAGGTTCCCTAAAAAGTTGTACGGACAGGTCGGCCCAAAACATGGAACCGTTTTTTCTTATGAACCGCTTTTCCACTCTGTAAGAACTGGTCTTCTCACCAATCAGGTCTTCAAGCTTTTCTCGGGACACATCGGCATCGTCGGCAAAAGTCACGTCAAGATACGTGAGACGCCGGGCTTCTTCGGCAGTGTACCCAAACATACCCTCCCAAACCCGGTTGACCGAGACGAAACGGCCGTGCTCATCCGCAATCACCAAACCTTGCGGAGCGTTCTCAAATATGGCCCGGAACCGCTCCTCGCTTTCCTTGAGCTGGGCTTCCCATACGCGATGCTCCTCCTCCAGGCGGTGCTTCTCCATGACGGCTTGGATGGTGTGCGGGAGCCGCCTGATATGCTGCGGGGTCTTGATCACGTAGTCGGCCGCGCCGCGTTTGATGGCCTCCGCGGCTATCGCTTCCGATCCGGTACCGGTCACGATGAGAACGGGAACGCCCGGAAACCGCGATTGAACCGCATCGAGCACCTGAAAACCCTCAAAGCCCAAGATATTGAAATCACTTAGGACCAGGTCATAGTCACGTTCCTCCAACCGCGCGTCGAATTCTTCGCGGCAAGCCGCCTCAAAGACCCGGAAGCCGCCGTGCTCTCTTTCCAGTGCGTCCCGCACCAGTTCCCGGTCGAGGGAGGAATCGTCTACGTACAATACTCTGATCAATTGCTTCACCGGTCCATACTCCTCTGTTGTGCACTCCCCGCAGAGTTCAATCCCCTTCCCGTCGGACGACGGACTTTGGGGTCCCAAATTTCAACAAGGTGTCGTCTCCTCGTCATGCCTCACTAATCGAACGATCGATGCTCTCTTTGGGCGGACCGACGACGGGTCGCTGCCATTTTCGTCGCCGATGCCGCATTGCTGCATACCTCTTCAGTAGGACCGGCCTCCGTGCCGGTATTCCTCGGGTAGTCACCCACGCCCGGCATCCCGCGCAGAACGCGGGACGGGACGCTACTGGAAGTCGCCTCTTCGGTAGCGCCGGCCTCTGTGCCGGTATTCCTCGGGTAGTCACCCACGCCCGGCAGAGACGCCGGGTCGCTACTGGAAGCCGCCTCTTCGGTAGCGCCGGCCTCCGTGCCGGTATTCCTCGGGTAGTCACCCACGCCCGGCAGAGACGCCGGGACGCTACTGGAAGTCGCCTCTTCGGTAGCGCCGGCCTCCGTGCCGGTATTCTTCGGGTAGTGACCCACGCCCGGCATCCCGCGCAGAACGCGGGACGGGACGGTACCGCGCTTATTCAAGAATACGTAGGCGCATTTGTGCCCCCGTGGCCTACTCATAAACGTCCCCTTTCCGGGTCGGTTGTCCTGTGACCCGACCTTTCTTCAGTGGCAGCCTAACAAAGAACTCACTCCCCTCGCCCACCGTTGACTCCACCCATACGTTCCCCCCCAGCATCTCCGCGGATTTTCTCACCACGGCCAGTCCTATTCCCGTTCCCGGATAGCTCTCATCACGGTGCAACCGCTGAAAAACATTGAAGATCTTATCGCGAGACTCGGGTGCGATCCCGAGGCCGTTGTCCCTGACGGAGAGAACAACAAAATCTTCATCGGTATGAACGTCGATAACGATCTTTGGAGGAACGTCATCACGATGGTAGGCGAGCGCATTATCCAACAGATTGCTAAGTATCCGGCTCAATAGCGTCCGAACTCCATCAATAACGGGCATCTCATCCGGCAGGATCAGGTCGGCGCCGCTTCGTTGTACACGATCCGATAGGTTGTCGATTACTTGTGAGACCACGTCCTTAAGCGAAACCAACTCCCAATTGACTGCCTTACGGCCGAGACGTGAGTAGGCGAGAAGATCGTTTATCAGCCGGTCCATTTGTTCGGACGCCCCCACAATGTTGTCAACGTACCGTTGCCCCTCCCCGTCGAGGCTTTCGCGGTGACGCTGGGCCACGATCTGTGAAAACCCTGAGATGGCTCTCAGCGGAGCCCGCAAGTCGTGTGAAACGGTGTACGCAAATGCTTCAAGGTCATTGTTGGCAATCTCAAGCTCGGCCGTACGTTGTCGCACCCGCTTTTCCAATTCTTCATTCAGTTTCCGGACCTCTTCCTCCGCCTTCTTACGGTCGGTGATATCGATGTGCAGGCACACTGCATTGGTAATGATACCCTGTTCATCCTTCACGGGAAAGATCGTCACATCGAGGATGAGTGTTGTAGCCTCGGTGTGTTGGATATGCTTTAGGAGCGTGCTGTCCCACGTCAGCTCGAAATTGACCGTCCTTCCCTCCTCGAAGACCGACCGTACAAGGGGCATGAGCCCTTGGGCTTCAACGGCTTCATCCCTGAGAACGTTATACTTGCCCACCACTTCACGGTCGGTCAGACGCGTCCATTTCTTGCAAGCCGGGTTAATCCGCTGAAGTGTGCCCTCGGCATCGGAGATCCACATTGAAAACGGGCTCTGCTCAATGATGTTGGTCAGGAGTGCCTCTGACCTGCGGAGTGCTTCCTCCGCAGACTTCCGCGCGGTCTCGTCGGTGTAGAGGGCCACGATTTCACCGGAGGGCAACTTGTATATGAAATTCTCCCGCCAACCTTCACTCCTATCGTCTTTGTAAAGGGACACGGCATGGCGTTCGGACTTGCCCGTCTTCCACACCCGTTGGAATACCTCAAACAACCCGGATTCCCGCACGCCGGGAAACACCTGCCGGACACTCTTGCTCAAGAGTCGATCACGCCCTATGCCTTCAGTCAATTCCGCGGCATGGTTGAAATCCACGAAGACGAAGTCTTCACCGTCGTCCACAGATTCGTAAATGGCAACACAGGTGCTCATGTTCTCGACCAGCGTGCGGTATCTCTGTTCACTCATTCGGAGAGATTCTTCGGTTTCCTTCCGCACTTCGATTTCTTGGGCCAACTCTTCCGTCAATTGCCTCAATCCGTCCGTTTTTAGCTTCAGTTGCACTTCCAGGTCCCGTTGCCGGTTACCCACCCGCTCGATCATGGAATTGAACGAACCGGCAAGTATCCCCACTTCGTCGGTGCCTTCCACGGGCGCCCGGACTTCAAAGTCACCCGTCTCGACCCTGGCGGCGATCCTGCTGAGCGTCTCGATGGGCCGGGCAATCCCGCCGGCAAGCACCAGTGCCGGAATACCCGCCCCCAGAGTCCCCACCATGCCGATAAGCAGGAGATTGACGAGGCTCTCCTTTTGCGCGGCAAACACTTCCTCCTTGTCACGTTTGACAACCAGTCCCCATCGCTGATCCGGGGAAATCTCAATGGGGCGGTAGGCCGCCATTACGGGCACATTCCGGTAGTCCATGCTCTCGGCCAAGCCCTGTTTTCCCGCAGCGGCAAGCCTCGCGGCTTCCGTGTCCATGCGGCGGGCCGACGGCAACGGTTTGCCGGCATCCGGCAAAGGAGATCTCGACGATATGATCACCCTCCGGTCTCCGTCCACCAGGACGATCTCACCGGTTTCCCCAAGGCCCTTTCCCATATACAGAAGAGGCCTGATGAACTGCCCGGCATCGATGTACATGATCACCACGCCCGGCGGCGCACCTCCGTGAGAAAGTCCGGCCGCTTGAGGGCTAATGCTCTTGCAGAGCAGCAGGTGCGGGGCTCCGTTGGTCGACGATTCCTCGAAATCGACCAAGACTCCGCCGGGATGTTTGAGCGCGTGCTTGAAGCACGACGTATCCGAGAGGCGCGACCCCACGTCGCTCTCGACCGTGGAAGCGACGATCACGGCCCCCGAAGCCTCCACCGCCCGGATTTTCGAATAGCCGCGGTACGTGTCCGAAACCAGATGGAAATGCCGTGTGAGCATGCGGACGCTCTCGTTTCCGAGCAGATCGGACCGCGTTTGTTCAGGTGTCTCCCAGAGTTTGCGGCCGGTCTCAACCTGCGTTTCAAGAACGCGAAACATGGCGGAAACGTGCGGTTCCCGGCCAAGGAGAACGGCATCTCCTTTCCGCTCTTGCAGCCACAGCGACAGGCGCTCCGCCTTCAAATCCGCCGTCAGGTTCAGGGTCCGCCGGGCTTCCGAAAGCCGTTCGCGGTACGCTCCGGAATAGCCTGTGAACGGTACGCCGAACGTCATGGTAACGGCCGTAAGAAGGGCGGTTGTCGCGCATGTGCCGCCGAAACCAAGGAACAGCTTCATGCGCAGGGGTAACGACCGCAGCGGAGAACGATTCCCGGACGGGCCGGAGCCGTTTGTCTTCATGGCTTGTCATCCCCCTCCCCGTAAGAGATTCGAAACCGGGGAATCCCGTGCTCATCGAGAAAATCGTTGGCCTCGCACCGGCTCGGGTGCAGGCAAGAAAAGATCCGGGCACGGAGGTCCGGGCTACGAGGACTGTCATGTAGCCTTAGACCCGTTGCGTGGGACGGGCCTCCGTGCCCGTCATCTTCCGGGGCTCAGCTCGTGCGACCGTATTACGCCACAGAACACTTAGCTCCGGCGTCCCCGCCGGTAAATCTTCTACGAATCCTCTTCAAGCACCGCCCAATCGTGGGTTTCGGACATCCGCCGGTCAAGTTCGGATTGATCCATCACTCCCGCTGCCACGAGTTTTCTGAAGAGACTCCTGAGCCCTTTGGCGGACACCTGATACCGCGTCATGAGAGCGGAATCGTCCAGGCCGGTTCTTATGCACTTGACGGCGTCCTTGGCGCTGATGGCGGGTTTCTCGCTGTCCGAGGACGGGAATTTGATCTCTCCCACATCCAGGACAACCGTGCCCGGCGATAAGGATCCCCTCCTGTCGATCTCGGATTGGCCGAGGTAACCGCACCCCACCAGTTGGTCGAACAGGCTGTACAGAGCTTTTACCGACAAGTTGAATTTCTTCAGCAGCGATGCATCATCCATCCCCGACCTGATGTACTGGACCGCTTCCCGGGCCGGGATTTTGATTGGAGCCCGGCGTTGCGTCATCATCCGTGCCTGCGGGGGGGACTTGTGCGTTCTCTCCCGGCTTGAAAGGGTCGAACGGCGACGCTCCATGGCATTGGCGACATTGATGAGGATCTCGTTCCGTTCAAAGGGTTTGATCACATAGCCGTATGCTCCGAGTTCTATGGCCAGGATGCCCGTTTCACGGTCGTCCACCGAGGTGACCATGAGCACCGCGGTATCCGGGTAAAGCGTCCGGATGATATTGAGAAGGTCCATGCCCGACATACCCGGCATCATGATGTCCGTAATGACCAGGTGGAATGCATCCCCTTGGAGCAACTCCAGTGCCGTCTCCCCGTCGGGGGCGGTCCTGCACGCGTAACCCTCCATGCCGAGATAACGGGCCAGAAGATCTCTGATATACGGCTCGTCTTCCACAACGAGTATCTTGATGGTATCGCTTTGCATACCGGTATCCCCCTAGTACCCTGCGGCATAAATCCGGTAACGGACTCCTGAAAACGCGCAATGGCGTCTCAGTTTTGGAGTCGGAAAGCTCTTCACACTATTCATATGTCGGATCTTAGTTGATCCCGGACCGCTAAGCAAGACTCGTGGGATCGATCCGCTCCGTGATCCGATAAAACTGTTCACGGTGACGCGGTTCGGGTAACATGGGGAAAAGGTGTCCGAGACCGCCCATCGGACCGTCGGAAGCACCGGGATTCTCCTCCGGAACCGTATCCTCCGGCACGTGCCGTTTGATTTAGGATCATGAAATGAACGAGAACGATCTGTTGAAGGAGATTGACGGCCTGCGCAGCCGGGTGGCCGAGTTGGAGGCCGTTCAGGTGCGTCTTAGAGAGACGGAAGAGAATCTGCGCAGGAGCCGGGAACAGCTGCAAACCATCTTTGAGACGTCGCCGGCAGGGATAGTGCTGGTCAATCCTGAAGGACTCATAACCATTGCCAACAAGAAGATGGGCGATCTCTTTTCCATGCCCTGGGAAGATTTGCCGGGCACCCCGTACGTCGATTTAGTCCATCCGGAGCACCGATTCATCGGCCATGCCAAGATGACGGCCTTGATGTCCGGGGAAATTGACCACGTAAGTCTGGAGCGCCGATACCGGGCCGCAGACGGACGGGAGTTCCTGGGACATCTGTCGGGACGGCGGATCTTCAAAGAAGACGGCACTCTGGAAGGCTTAGTCGGCATCATTATGGACATCACCGAACGGAAGAAGGCTGAGGACGCACTCAAAGCCGGCGAGAAGAAATTCCGCCAATTGGCGGAGGTCACCTTCGAGGGCATCATCTTTCACGACAAGGGAATTCTCTTGGAGGCCAATGACCAGTTCTACTCGATAATGGGGTACGAGCCCGATGAACTCATCGGTACGGATGTCATCGAGAAGACGATTAGTCCGGAATCGTTGAAGACCGTAAGAGACCATGTCGCTTCCGGTTCAACCGAGCCGTATGAGATCGTAGGCCTGAGAAAGGACGGGACCGAAATTCCGTTGGAAGTCAGGGTAAAGCTGCAGCGGACCGGAGACAAGGAAATCCGTGCCGTAGCACTCAGAGACGTGTCCGAACGCAAGGAGATGGAACGGCAACTCATCGAAGCTCAGAAGATGGAAGCGGTCGGAACATTGGCAGCAGGGGTCGCGCATGATTTCAACAATCTTCTGCACATTATAGCGGGCAATGCGGAACTCCTCGAGATGGATCTTGCCGAACAGGGCATGCGGTTCCCCGAGACGGATGCGATTCGTCATTCCACCGAGCGGGGGGCCGATCTGGTCAAACAGATTCTCACGTTCAGTCGGAAGATTGGCGCCGAATTCGAATACATCGACATCAATGAAGACATCAAGAGGACGGAGAGGCTCTTGTCCAGGACGCTCCCAAAGATGATCGACATAGAATTGAGTCTCGAACGGAAGTTGAAAACCATCCGGGCAGACTCGGCACAGATCGAGCAATTGCTCATAAACCTTGCCGCCAACGCCGCGGACGCCATGCCCGAAGGCGGAAGGCTGATCATCGAGACCGACACTGTGCGTCTCGATGATCAGTTCTGCCGGACCCACAAAGAATGCCGTCCCGGTGAATACGTGCGCCTGCGTGTCGAGGATACGGGGCACGGCATGAGCGAAGAAGTCTTGCAGCACATCTTCGAGCCCTTCTTCACCACGAAAGGGCTTGCCGACGGAACAGGCCTCGGCCTGGCAACGGTGTTCGGCATCGTGAAGATGCACGGCGGTCATATCGCTTGTGGAAGTGAAGCCGGAACGGGGACTGCTTTTGTCATGCACTTCCCGGTCGCAGAGGCCGGCCCGCCGGATATTCGAGCGAAACATGAAGATACCGACCCGGCACGAGGCTGTGAGACGATTCTCGTCGTCGACGACGAACCGCTGATAGCGGACCTGGCCAAGAGAATCCTTGAGAATGCCGGGTACTCGGTCATTACCGCGAGAGACGGGAAAGAGGCGCTGGCCGCCTATTCTCAAGAAGGGGAGAGAATAGCTCTCGTCATTCTCGATCTGATCATGCCCGAAATGGGAGGCAAACAATGCCTGGAGGAGCTGCTCAAGATCGACCCCGGAGTGAAAACCCTCATAGTAAGCGGCCATGCCTCTAAGGGAACGACATTGCGGTGTAAGAATTCCGGGGCTGAAAGCAGAGTGGATAAACCCTTCAATACAAGGGATCTGTTGCGGTCGGTCCGCCGTGTTCTTGACGGGAAATGAGGTATTCAGTATCGTCTGCGTTGGGTCTTTTTTCATTTCGGTAATTGGTAACTTCTCAATAAGTCCGGGCCATTTCCCCCCTCTTGTCCCCCCGCAAGCGGGGGGAAGCGCTCCGTCCCTGCTTGCGGGGAGGGTCGGGGAGGGGAAATCTTGGAACTCTCCCGGTTTTTTTGAGAAGTTACAGTAATTGTTGTGCGGTTACGGGAACACCTTGGTATTACACCTGAATTATTGAAGTACGATTGCACGCCCCCGATCCCGGCGCGCCGGCCGATCCGCCGGCTGCGGAAGTCGGTTCCGGCTCCGGCCGCCTTGTGAACAGTGGAGATGCACGCCGGCTCAAGATATGGACGCGACAAGATTGGAGGCAAGGAGTTAAGCGATGCCGGATCGTTTTAGTACGAAGACCTATTTGGCTCTTGCACTGGGGATTCTGTTCGCGGGGTTGTCCGTGGTGACAGTGGTCGCGGTGAACGGCACCATGCGGCAACTGGCTCTCAATGACGCGAGGGATGCCGCCCGGATGCTGCTGGATCACAATCTGGCCGTTCATACGTACTTCTCCAAGGACCTCAAGCCGAAGCTCTTCGAAAAGCTCGGCCCGATTACGTCCAAGGACTACTTCGAGCCGGTGTGGATGTCCTCCACGTACGCCATCAGAGAGATGGACAAGTACTTCCGTCACTTCAACCCAAATGCCTATTACTACAAGGAGTGCGCGGTCAATGCGAGGTCCCCGGAAAACGAGGCGGACAACTATGAGAAGTCGTTCCTCCAAGATCTGGAGAATAGTCCGGATTTAACGGCGAAATCCGCCATCCGGGTATTTGACGGCAAACCGTATTTCACTCTCTTAAGGCGCGGGGAATCCATGGAGGAGTCTTGTCTCCGCTGTCACAGTACGCCGGACAAGGCCCCCGGAGATTTGGTCCGTCAGTACGGTCCTGAGAGAAGTTTCAACAAGAAAGAGAAGGAAGTTGCGCAGGCAATCTCCATACGGATTCCACTATCGGAAGCGTTCTCTACCGCGAACAGATTCTCCTATTCTCTGATCGGTTTATTGTTGGCAGTCTTGGGAGGGGGATTCTTTTTCGTGTGGATCGGGAACAGACGCTTGTTTATCGACCCGGTTTCCCGGATTCGGGAACACGCGGTGCGGATCGCGACGGAACCGAAACGGCTGGGATTAACCATTCCCGAGCCCAAAGTCAAAGAGCTTCACGATCTCGTGGGGGCATTCAATAAGATGTCCTTGGCCTTGAAGAGATCCTACGACGATCTGGAGCAGCGGGTCTTGGACCGCACCAGGGAATTGGCGATGGAGCGGGAACGGCTGGCGGTTACTCTGCGTTCCATTGGAGACGGCGTGATCGGCACGGACACGGAGGGCCGGGTGACCGCTCTCAACCGGCAAGCTGAACATCTTACGGGATGGAAGGAAGAAGAAGCTCTGGGACGGCCGTTGGAAGAGGTATTTGTCATCGTCGGTGAAGATACCGGCGAACCCTGCGAAAACCCGGCGGCAAAGGTTCTCGCGAGCGGCGAGGTCGTCGGCCTGGCCAACAAGACCGTGCTCATAGCCAAGGATGGAACTGAACGGATACTTGCCGACAGCGGAGCGCCGATTCGAGGCAAGGACGGAAAGGTATTGGGAGTCGTGCTCGTTTTCCGGGATGCGACGGAAAGAGTACGGGCGGAAGAGGAATTGAAGAAACGTGAGGCCCTGCTGAAAGAAGCCCAGGGAGTTGCGCACGTCGGACACTGGGAACTGGAGGGTCCGTCGGGCACTCCCATCTGGTCCGAGGAGATTTTTCACATATTCGGCCTCGATCCGGCACGGGGTGAGCCTTCTTTTGCCGCGCACAGGGACATCATCCATGCGGAAGACTGGGGACTCGTTCATGATGCGGTGAATAGCCTGAGCGAGCGGGGAGAGCCGTTCGACATCGAATTCCGCTTGTTCGGTCCCGACGGCACAATCCGCTGGATGAACGCGAAGGGTTATCCCACAAGAAACGAACAGGGTGAGATTGTTCGGCTGTTCGGAACCGCACAGGACTTCACGGACCGCAAACAGGCCGAACTGGACCTCAAGAACCAAATCACTTTTATGGAATCGCTGCTCGAGGCAATTCCTGCGCCGGTTTTCTTCAAGGATACCCGGCATGTCTACCTGGGATGCAACGCGGCCTTTGCAGAGTTCATCGGACGCGGCAAAGAGGAAATTGTCGGGAAATCAGTGTTTGAAGTCGCACCCAAAGAACTCGCGGAGGCGTATCGCGCCCAAGACCAGGAGTTGTTCAATAACCCCGGTTCGCAAGTTTACGAAATCATGGTTGAAAGCAGTGACGGATCGAAGCGCGATGTGATCTTTCATAAGGCCGTCTTTCGAGACGCCTCGGGCGCAGTTGCCGGTTTGATCGGCGCTATTTTGGACATCACCGAACGCAAGAAAACCGAAGAGGAGCGGGCAACCCTACGCAGGCAACTTGCCCGGGCACAGAGGATGGAAGCCATCGGCACCTTGACCGGCGGCATTGCCCACGACTTCAACAATCTTCTCACCATCATCAACGGTTACACGGAATTGATGCTCTTGGAGAAGACTGAGGACGATCCGTCATATGCCGACCTTCAGAAGGTTTTCGAGACGGGACGCAAGGGAGCCGATCTCGTCCAGAGGCTGCTGGCATTGAGCAGGAAGAGTGAGAGCCATCCGCAACCATTGGACCTCAACGAGATTGTCGGGCAATCCGTAGCCCTCATGGAGCGGACCTTTCCCAAGATGATCGAGATCGACGCCTCACTGGACAAAGACTTGGGCATAGTCGATGCAGACGCGTCGCAGATCGAGCAGGTTCTCATGAATCTGTGCGTCAATGCCAAAGATGCCATGCCCAACGGGGGCGGCCTCCACATAAGGACTGAAAACATCGTTGTGGACGAAGAGCATCGCAGGGCTCACCCGGAGGCCAAGACCGGACCCCATGTCCTGATGGAGATCTCCGACACGGGTGCCGGCATGAATAATGGGACGTTGGAGAGAGTTTTCGAGCCTTTTTTCACCACCAAGGGCTGGGATTTCAATAAGGGGACCGGCCTGGGGCTCTCCGTTGCCAAGGGCATAGTGGAACAGCATGGCGGTTGGATTACCTGCGAGAGTGAGCCGGGCAAAGGAACCACATTCAGGGTATACTTGCCCGCCATTCATGAGTCGCCGTCGGTAAATGCTCGGAAACCGGAAGGATTGCTTCCGGCCGTGAAAAAAATACTCCTGGTGGATGATGAAGAGTATGTCCGAGACCTTGGAAGGCGTATACTGGAACAAGGGGGACACACGGTCATTACCGCATCCGGGGGCAAGGAAGCACTGGAGATCTATGCGGAAGAGCGTGAAAACATCGGACTGGTCATCCTCGATCTGTTGATGCCTCACATGGGGGGCGGGAAATGCCTTGAAGCGTTGCTGAAAATCGACCCAAACGTGAAAGTGATCGTCTCAACCGGACATTCCCCGGACGCGGCGGAAAGCCGCCGCCTCGGAATGTTGGCAAAAGGCTTTGTACATAAGCCCTATAAGGTGGAGGAACTCATCCGGGCCGTCGGGGAGATTGTGTAATACGGACGGCCGGGGGGGAAGCAGGGAGATAGTTGGAGGGCCGTATGCTCATTCTCAACCTTATCCAGAACGTCGCACTCCTTGTCGCACTTGCCGCCGCGTACCAAATCATCGGGTCCCGGTTCGAAAAGAGAAATTTCGCATATCAAATTGTGTCGGGCGTCCTGTTCGGCGGTGTGGGCCTTGTGGGCATGATGACGCCCCTGAATTTCATGCCGGGCATCATCTTTGACGGCCGGTCGATCATGCTGAGCGTTGCCGGTCTGTTCGGCGGTCCCGTAGTTGCCGCCATTGCCGCGTCCATGTGCGGGGCCTATCGGCTCTGGTTGGGCGGGGCAGGCGCCTTGGTCGGCGTCGCCGTAATAGCGGAATCCGCGGGCCTGGGGGTCTTGTTTCATTTCCTATGGAGAGGCCGTGAGTCCCGAACGATAGGAAACGCTTCTCTCTACCTATTCGGCTTGCTCGTTCATCTCGTTATGCTCGCACTGATGTTGACGCTGCCCGGTGGAGCCGGCTACGACGTGTTGCGCCGGATAGGCCTGCCGATCATGTTGGTCTATCCGGTTGCCGTCATGCTGGTTTGCAGGCTTTTTCTGGACTACGAACGTCAAATTGAAGATAGGAAGGCTCTGAGAGCGAGCGAGGAGCTTTTCCGGAAGCTTTTCGAGAAGCATTCCGCGGTGAAACTGATTATAGATCCCCGTACCGGCGACATCGTGGATGCAAATGAGGCGGCCGAAGAATTCTACGGTTGGTCCGGGGGACAGCTCAGGTCCATGAAGATCCACGATATCAACACCCTTATGCCGGAACAAGTCGCAGCGGAGTTGGCTAAGGTCGTGGACCGCCGCGGAATCCGCTTCGAATTCCGTCATCAAAGGGCCGACGGTTCCATTCGGGACGTGGAAGTATTCAGCAGCAAGATCGAAGTTAAAGGAAGAGATCTTCTGCACTCGATCATTCACGACGTCACGGACCGCAAAAAGGCCGAACACGACCTCCGGGAGAGTGAACGGCGTTTTTCCAAGGCATTCAAGAGCAACCCGTCATGGCTGGCCCTTATCCACATGGAGACCCGGAAGATTCTGGAAGTGAATGACGCATGGACGCGAATGATCGGTCACACGCGTGAAGAGGCAATCGGCCGGACAGCCGTGGAACTGGGAATATTCGATGAAGATGTGTACCGGGACATCATCGAGCACTTGAAGGCAGAGGGCTCGGTACGAAACGAGGAGACGGTTGCCAGGCATTCTTCCGGTGAAGACCGGGTGGTCCTGATCAGCCGGGAAGTCGTCGAAATAGGCGGTGAATCGTATATGCTGGCAATGGGGCTGGATATTACCGACCGCAAGAGGGCGGAAGAGGCTTTGCGCTCAAGCGAGGAACGCTTCCGGATTCTCGCGGACGGAGCGTTCGAGGGTGTGCTGATAAGCAGAGAAGGCGTAATCCTGGACTGCAACGAGGTCTTCTGCAAAATGTCCGGCTATTCCTGGGAAGAGCTGATCGGAATGAACCTTATGGAGACGGTTGTTCCGGAGTTCAAAGAGATCGTACTGCAACACATATTGTCGGGAAGCGAAGAAGCGTACGAATCGGCATTCATAGCCAAGGACGGCCGCGTTGTGCCGGTCCAGGTCAAAGGCAAGCCTTTGCCGTATGAAGGGGGTACGGCCAGGATCGCATCCATACGGGACATGTCGGCCGTGAGAAAGGCCGAGGACACTCAGAAACGCCTCGCCACGGCCATCGAGCAAGCCGCCGAAGGAATCTTGATCACCGACCGGGACGGACTGATTCAGTATGCCAACCCTGCCGTTGAAAGGATCACCGGCTTCTCCCGGGACGATCTGATCGGAAATACCCCGCGGGTCTTCAAGAGCGGTCAACACGATCAGGCATTCTACAAGGAGTTGTGGGGCACCATTACCGGGGGAGGCACGTGGTCGGGTCGGGTCGTCAACAAGCGGAAGGACGGAAGCCTTCAGCATGAAGAAGCGACCATATCTCCGGTGCGAGACTCCGCCGGAAGAATCTCGAACTTTGTCGCAGTCAAGCGGGACATATCGGAACATCTGGAATTGTCCAAACAACTGTTTCAGGCACAGAAAATGGAAGCGGTGGGCACCTTGGCCGGGGGCATAGCCCACGATTTCAACAACATTCTCCAAGTGGCTCTGGGCTACACCGAATTGATCCTCGGAGATGAAGATTTCCCCCAAAAGTACCGTGCCGATCTAAAGAAGATCAACGAATCCGCATCCCGCGGCGCGGATCTGGTCCGCAGACTGCTTACCTTCAGCCGCAAGGCGGACATCAACCTTCAGCCGCTGAACCTGAACCGGAGTATCAATGAATTGCGGAAGATGTTGGAAAGAATCCTCCCGAAACTGATCGAGATAGAGATCATTCTCCATAAGAACCTCCATACGGTCCATGCGGATGCAACTCAAATAGACCAAGTTCTCATGAATTTGGCCGTCAACGCACGCGACGCAATGCCCGATGGAGGAAAACTGCTGATCGAGACGTCAAACATCATGCTGGACGATGAATATGTAAAGACGCACGTCGAAGCAAGACACGGGGCACATGTGCTCCTGACGGTTTCGGATACCGGGACGGGAATGAACAGGGAGGCTCTCGATCACATCTTTGAACCGTTCTACACCACAAAGGCGGAAGGTGAGGGAACCGGATTGGGCCTGGCCATGGTGCACGGTATCGTCAAGAATCACGGAGGGCACGTGAGATGTTACAGCGAGCCGGGGCACGGAACCACGTTCAGGATTTACTTCCCTGCGGAGGCTCCAACCGAGGAGATTCAGGGGACGAAGTTCATCCCATTGCCCAAGGGAGGGCCGGAGACCATACTGCTGGTGGATGACGAGGAACTCATCCGCGACTTGGGCGTAAGGATTCTCAAGAAAGCCGGGTACCAAGTCGTTACGGCAACCAACGGGAGAGAAGCGCTGGAAATATACCGTGACCGGGAATCCGGCAAGGAGATCGATCTTATCCTGCTCGACCTCATCATGCCGGAAATGGGCGGCCGGCAATGCCTCGAAGATCTGTTGAGAGTCGATCCTCATGCAAAGGTGGTGATTTCCAGCGGGCTCGCGGCCGGTGCCGCGGCCAAGGAGACGTTATCGGCCGGAGCGAAGGGATTCGTGAACAAGCCGTATGACATCCGTCAGGTCTTGCGGGTTGTCAGGGAGGTTCTGGACGCGGAACGAGATGCTTAGTGGTCGTTGGCGTAAATTCGGTCACACTTTAACGTACGCCGTCTGTGTCTTGGTAGCGCCGGCCTCCGTGCCGGTAATCCTGCCTCCCTCCGTTGACGGGGGGACTGAGGGGGGGATCGCCCGGCAGGGACGCCGGGACGCTACCGCGTGTTTACAGCTCTGTAGGATGTGGTGAGCGAAGCGAATCCCGCGTCTCGCTGGATCGAGAAAAGACCGCGAATCCCGCGTCCCGCGGGACGGTTCATCCCGCTAAAAGCGGGATTCACCACATCCTACGGGAATCTGCGTCGGCCCCCGTGGTGGGCTCACTCTTTGGGAAGCTCGAAAAGAAAATTGACCAATCTACCGGGCTCGGATTCACACCAAATCCGGCCGCCATGCCCCTCGATGATCCGTCGGATATTGTAGAGCCCCAGGCCGGTACCCCGCTTGTCCCGGGTGGTCTCGTCCGGCACCCGATAGAACTTCTGGAAGATCTTTTCCACCTGTTCGACAGGGACGCCGGGTCCCTCGTTCCACACATTGAAGACGTATCTGTCACCCTTGTCGAGCACGCCATAGGCGATCTTCCCGTCTTCACTGCGGTACTTCAACGCGTTTCCGAACAGATTCCGATAGACGGTCTCCAGCAGACCGCGATTTCCCACGAGACGGACATTGCCGACGCCGCCCATGCTTTCGTCATAGCTCTG
>JAZDHD010000261.1:0-2272 GCA_043806215.1 Pseudomonadota bacterium
CAGAGCTATGACGAAAGCATGGGCGGCGTCGGCAATGTCCGTCTCGTGGGAAATCGCGGTCTGCTGGAGACCGTCTATCGGAATCTGTTCGGAAACGCGTTGAAGTACCGCAGTGAAGACGGGAAGATCGCCTATGGCGTGATCGACAAGGGTGACAGATACGTCTTCAATGTGTGGAACGAGGGACCCGGCGTCCCTGTCGACCAGGTGGAAAAGATCTTCCAGAAGTTCTATCGGGTGCCGGACGAGACCACCCGGGACAAGCGGGGTACCGGCCTGGGGCTCTATAATATCCGCCGGATCATCGAGGGGCATGGCGGCCGGATTTGGTGTGAATCCGAGCCCGGTATATTGGTCAATTTTCTTTTCGAGCTTCCCAAAGAGTGAGCCCGCCACGGAGGCTGGCGCAGATTACCGTAGGATGTGGTGAATCCCGCTTTCAGCGGGATGAACCGTCCCGCGGGACGCGGGATTCGCGGTCTTTTCTCGATCCCGCGAGACGCGGGATTCGCTTCGCTCACCACATCCTACAGAGCTGTGAACAGACGGTAGCGTCCCGGCGTCCCTGCCGGGCGCTTCTGGAGAAGAGACCGGCACGGAGGCCGGCGCTACCAAGACACAGACGGAGTACGCCCGCCTCCGTGCCGACGTGATATTACTTGTGGTGAAACGCCAGCTTGGGGCTCCGGACGTACGGTTTGGCCTGCCGGGTGCCCCCTTCGTCGTAGGTCTTCGCCTTCTTCAATGCATTACGGTACACCAGGCGTGTATCACGGAACTGATCGGGACTTCCCAGGACCACGATGAGGAGCACCCTCCCTGCCGGAGTGAACGCGGACGCAAGGCAGTGTCCCGCGAGGTTGGTGTAACCCGTCTTCCCCCCGACCACGGGGAGGCCGCTGCGTAACAGCTTGTTTGTGGTGCTTACCCGATATCCCTGTTTCCGCTTGTTGCTTGCAATAACATGCGACTTCTTGCGGCTGATCGATCTGATGGTGTTGTTGGAAAACGCCGTCCTGGCTATAAGGGCCATCTCCCGTGCCGTCGATACGTTGGAACGCACCCGGACGGATTTCTTATCTTTTGTCGTCCCGCCCACCTTGCTGTCCAGTCCGCTGGGCGTGTAAAATACCGTGTGCTTGGCCCCCATCCGACGCACTTTTTGATTCATCGCCTTGATGAAAGCAGCCCTGCCGCCGGGATAGGCACAGGCAAGCGTCTCCGCGCAGTCGTTGCCCGACCGGATGAGCAAACCGTGAAGGAGGTCCCCTACGGTGACGCTGTCACCCGCCTTCAGCCCCACAACGGACTTGGGAACCCTGGATATGTTTTCCGGGACCTTCACTTTCCGGTCGAGAGGCATACGGTCCAGGGCGACCATCGCGGTGACGAGTTTCGTCAAGCTCGCAATGGGCATGCTCTTATCCGCGTTGCGTGCCAAGAGGATCTTCTTATTCTTCACGTCCACGCAGTAGACCGCCTTGGCTTCAACACTCTGAGAACGCCGTCCGTCCTTGGCCGTGCGGGTCTTGTGTGCTCCCCGCTTCTTGTGAACCTTCTTCTCCGGAGAACTCTTGAGGGCTTTTTTTGGCTCTGAAGCCGCGTTCTTGGCGATTGAGGGTGTTGCGGGCCAGAAGAACGCGAAGACACTCACCATGATCACCATCACGGCAAGACGCGGCCCAAGGCCCCCTCGCAGAGTCATCCGTCTTGGTTTCCATATGGCCGGTAGATGTGTCAAAAGCTTTTCTCTTATCAAATTGATCATTTAATTCTCTAATCTATAGCACAGTTACATGCATTTGAAAAGCCATTTTTGTGGCATGGCGATATCCGTTGATAAAGAGTATCCAAATGATGTATGAGTAGGCCTGAACGTGTCGGCCTAATAAATAGGTGCTTGTGAAGGAGGATAGATATACGTCATGATACGGGCCAAAGTATGGTTCCGATGTGCAGCAATGCATGACCCCGTAATGCCGGTACTCGTGAAGCCTGCAGTGATCGGATGGCAGGGAAAGAAAAGGGACATAGACCTCCTCATCGAACGGGGTTTTTCCGGTCCGGAACTTGTGAGGCGGATGAAGGGATGGATTACCGTCGACCCGGGAAAGGCCGTCGAGGTGTTCGAACGGCACGGCCGATTGAAATGCTTTGACGACGGCGGGCTGGTAGTGGAAGTCGAGGACGAGTCTCGGTTGAGGGCACTCCAGGAAGAGGTCAAGGAGAACTTCGGCGATCAGTGCGATGTGGAGGCCATACCCAAGGGGCT
>JAZDHD010000262.1:0-2657 GCA_043806215.1 Pseudomonadota bacterium
TGTAGTCCGGCAGCGTCCGGTGGGGCGATCTGAGCAGCAGCTTCGCGATGCGCGGCTCCGCCATCTCCCATAAGAGGACCACCACCGCGACGATCGCCAAGCCCAGTACCGGCGCAAAGATGGCTGCGAGATTAAACAGGCTGTGGGCAATGACGGCCAGGCAGAGCCCCAGCAGCGGATACAGCGGCGTGACGCTCCCTTCCTTTGAGAATCGGGCGTACCCCAAGGCATATGCCCACAGGCACGCAAAGAGCGCATGGGCAGGCACGGACAAGACGGCCCGGATAATGGCCGTGGCGGTCAAAGCTCCGAGATTGGCCTGATAAGCCTTTGCCAGGTATCCCACGTTCTCCACCGCAGCGAATCCCAACGCCACGGACACGCCGTACACGATGCCGTCCATGGGCTCGTCGAATTCCTTGATACAGCGGAGGATTACGAGAGTGGCCAGGAACTTGAGGACCTCTTCACTGATGGGAGCGATGACGATGAGCTCGATGACGTGAAGGCCCTCCGGGGTCACCGCTCCATAAAGGGAACGAACGGCGGCGGCGGCACTCACCTGCAACCAGATCACGGGAACTGAGACCACTGCGCCCACGAGAAAGGCGGCCGCCACCAGACGGATGGGTTCAGGTTCCAGGTCGCGGCGGTAGAAGAACCAGAGCCAGAACAAACCCGGGGCAAGTCCGATGAGGAGGATTAGGAGTTGTCCCTTGAGGAACAACGAGGGTATGGTTGCCAATGCGTCGGTAAAAACCATGGTCCGCTACGAGCCTCACAGCCCTTTCTCTGCAAAGTATCGGGCAGGGACCGAAAATCGTTTCCCTCCGTTGCCGGCGGCCCGATGAAACCAACTCAGCACCACCCCATGGGGCGCATGTCTCTTGCCCACCAACGGGCGTTCCTTGCCGTGCCGGCGAGTCAATCCCGTACAAAGATTATCAGCAGAAATCCCCTCATCCCGGAGCCCGCTCCTTTCCCTCATTGAATACGGCACCGATCGAGGCCCGGAAAACCGAGCCGTAACAGAGGCGCCGGACCAGGCTTGGGAAGCCCCGCCATCCTCGCCATAGGCCGAATGTCCACTCGGGCGGCCCACATTCCGCACTTTGTACGCCGGGTCTTGTAATAACACGTTCTTTCGAAAATCGTAACGGTCCCTTACGATTTTCGAATGGCCTTTTGCTCACAAACACTCCGCCCTGCGCATCCTACTCACTCATTCAACAGTAATGTCGCTATGTTGGACTAACGCCGCCTTCCGGCACGTCTCTTGCTTCTGTTCGAGAAGCATCACCCCATTGAGAGGAGTCGGAACAAATGGCCGCAACCGGAGTACGGAAGATTAACCTGGCAGATGAACTCCTTGGAAACCACGCACGTGAACGCGGGGACAAGACGGCCCTTTTCTGCGGCGATCAGCGTGTCACCTACGGCAAATTGGCGGCAAACGTCAACAGATTCGCAAACATTCTCAAAGAGATGGGTGTTCAGCCTACGGACCGCGTCATGATCCTGTTGCAGGATTCGCCTCTGTTTGTCTACGCCTTCCTCGGCAGCGTCAAGTGCGGAGCCTGGCCGGTGCCGGTGAACACAATGCTGGGTGAGGAAGACTACCGATACCTCCTGAACGATAGCCAGGCCAAGGTTCTGGTGACAACGGAGGAAAGCAAGGCGGCCGGCATACAGACGCCACACCTCCGGGAGAAAATCTTCCCCGACCGCCGGTTCGAAATGTTTCTTGCCGCGGCATCCTCGGCAGCCGAAACCCATACGGCAAAGCCGGACGACATAGCCTTCTGGCTCTACAGTTCCGGAAGCACGGGTCGTCCCAAGCCCACTCCGCACAAACAAGACTCCATGCTCTTCACTGCCGAGCACTATGGGAAAAACGTCTTAGGCATGAACGAGGAGGATGTGTGCTTCTCGGTGAGCAGGCTCTTCTTTGCGTACGGTCTCGGAAACAGCCTGACCTTTCCCATCCGGTTCGGTGCATCAGCGGTTCTGCTCTCCTCTCCGCCCTCGCCGGAGAAAGTACTGGAGACCCTGGTTACCTACCGCCCCACGGTGTTCTTCGGCGTACCCACCATGTACAACTCGTTGCTGAAGCGAATGGATTCTTGTGAGTTTCCCGGGTTGCGCATGTGCCTGTCCGCAGGAGAAGCGCTGCCTCCGGAAATCTACAAGCAATGGAAGAGCAAGACCGGTCTCGAAATCATCGACGGTATCGGCTCGACCGAAGCGTTGCACATTTTCATTTCCAACAGACCCGGAGCGGTGGTGGAAGGCGCTTCCGGGAGCCTGGTGCCGGGTTATGAAGCGAAAGTCGTGAATGACGACGGAACCGAGGTCCCCACCGGTGAGACGGGGCATCTCATCATCCGCGGGGGGAGTCTCACGCCCGGCTACTGGAACAGGCCGGAACAAAACCGGGAAAAGATCCTCGACAACGGATGGTTCCGGACCGGCGACATGTACAGCAGGGACAACGGCCATTTTGTGTATCAGGGCCGCGGGGACGACATGCTGAAGGTAGGCGGAATCTGGGTTTCGCCCATTGAAATTGAGTATGTGCTCATGGAGCACCCCGCAGTTAATGAGTGTGCGGTAGTGGGCCGTGAGGTGGAAGGGCTTATGAAGCCTTTTGCGTATGT
>JAZDHD010000263.1:0-3850 GCA_043806215.1 Pseudomonadota bacterium
CAAATGGGTGCAAAGGGTTTTGTGAGCAAGCCGTTTCGGGTCAATGAGCTTCTTGGGGATGTTCGGAGGGTTTTGGACCAGGGGTGAGAGCCCCGCGGACCAACTGCGGCATTTCATGCAGAATTCGGGGGACATAATACGATGTTTCGCTGTGATCGCCTTCGTGGTCTCCGCACGGTCCTTTGCTCAGATCCCACCCGGTGAGGCCCTCAAGAGGTGTTACACGTGTATCTCCGCGCCCCAAGGCCACGCCCAAAAGGAACACGATTCCGAAGGAATACCACGGCATATGTCACGGTACAGATAGGAAGCCGGCAGAGAGAGCAGCTGCTTGCCAATGAATTAAGATTATGTCCCCGGAAGTCCGGAATTCCAAGATGACGGAAGGCGGAGTTCTCATACGCACCCCTTGGGATTTCTCCCGGGCCACGGAAAGGCAGATCCCAACACCCGGCTTTCGATATTTTTCGCACTCGTTGTCTTCTTGCTGTCTTGGAGTCTTTGTGGTCAGTCTCTTTTCTTTCTTGGCCTTTGAATCTGTGTGAGTCGGTGTAATCTGTGGATAAATCTCCTCTCTTCCTTGGTGCCTTTGCCCTTGGTGGTGAGAAATTCAAGGAGGAATACACATGTCGGAAACTGAAAAACATTCGGAACAACAGCAAGCGCCGCAGCAGCAACAGACTCTGCCCAAGAGAGTCGCGCTCCGGGACGAACCGTATTACGCCAATTGCGCGATGGTGCCGATGACACCGTTTGATGTGATAGTGGAGCGCAAGGGAAACCGGTCGAGGCATGGCAAGCCGATGCTCGCTGCGTATACTGCCCCGGTGCCGCCCCGCGCTCCACCGTTTGACTGGCATAGTTATCAGGAATGCACACTGGTTCCAGGAAAGCGCATGATCACATCCGGCTCCGTGCTTCTCGAAGGCTCATTGGGTTCCGGTGCCCTCGGGGAGATTACCCGCGTGACGGACGGTAACGGGCAGGGTCAGGTCAGTGAGATGTACGACCGGTAGATCTATCTATCCCATTTGCAAGCGCGTGCCCTTTACGACGCGTTGGAGAAAAGCCTGACTTCGTCGATACAGGCGTGGCGGACCGGCGCGGGTCATGACCCCAAGCCAGGAAAGGCTTCGGAAGGGCCACGCTGATGGGTCTTGACTTTCTACAAACCTGACTACGAAGGTCCATCGCATAGAAAGGAGGTTTTCGTAGCATGAACCGCAGGTTTCTAATGAAAGTACGATACGTTCCCGTGATCAGAATGTGGTGGCTGAACGTAGCGAGCCTGATACTCTCCCTGCTCATTACTATCGCCTTCCATACCGTTGGTCTTGCCGGCCCTTCAGTGCAGGATATCGAGGGAGTATGGGTCCCCGAAGAGTCGGCCAAGATGTTACGGGAGACACTATCACCTTCTGCTGCCAAAGGCGCTGAAGTAACTATCAGATCGGTAGGTTACCCACGGACCTATGAGCTCTTGTACACCAATCTCCTTGACGGCATGCGGTATCAGGTCTTAGCCTTCTCTCCAACCAAAGAACCTGGAGTTAATAGGCTGCATCTGGCCCTCGATCATGGACCAGATGCCCATGGCTCACCTGAGGAACTACGTGTCAGAATAAACCCTGGTGCCGGAAATATGGTGAAGAGTATTGTGTTCCTCGATGGCACCCTTGCGTCCCGGATCGTGGATCAAGTGTTCGTGCGCATCCCGGCTCGTGGGTGGTCCCGTTACGTGAACCGGCTGATATTCAGCGGCATCTGGATAGATCAAGACGGACGCCTTTTCTCGTTCTGCGAGTGCGGTGAAGGATATGGGGCCGGCGGTAAATCCTTCACTTACAAGGTACCCTTTTCGCTTGTCACGAATCCGCTCGACACTGTCGGCGACGTCATCTTCGTTCATCCGTTCAACGCGTTGGACCCAGAAGCTCATCCAATGGGGCCTGCCCAGCCAAATGTATCTGGACAATACAAATTCAAGCGAGTCAAGGATGAACTGCGATTGTCGAATTTTCCCCCCAGGTCAGATGCGCAGAATACGCACGAGATCATATTGCACAAAAAGTAGTGGAGTTGGTCCTATAAGGCGAGGAAGGACTGCGAAGCGTAGAATTCGGGGGACATAATACTGATTTTCTGGGCAAGTCGGCTGCTCTGCGATAGGATTTCCGGCACCGAAGGTACACAATGTCTCGCGATGCACCTCAATTAGATCGCGGTTGGCGGCCGTAATCTCACTTCCCGTCTCCTGCGGCCGATGTTATACTCACCCCCGTGTGACCGGAAAAAGCCGAGGGCTGCGATGACGGAAATCACCAAACACCACGACCTGTTCTTCAAGAAGGTCTTTTCCCGGCCTGATGCGGCGGAAACCTTCGTGTTGAACTTCCTTCCCCCAAACGTGACGGTACACCTGCAGCCCAATTCGTTTCGGCCGAGCAAAGGCTCGTTCGTGGATGAGCGGCTGAAGGAGCACTTTTCGGATTTGCTCTACACGGTGACTTGAAGAACGGGAAGGAGGCTTATGTCTACCTCCTGTTCGAGCACAAGAGCGACCGCGATGTGAAGGTGGCGTACCAGCTCTTGCGGTATTTGACCCGGCTTTGGGACGAGACTTCAAAGTGCGGTGTCGAGCCCGTGCGTCCGGTGATCCCGATTGTCTTATATCACGGAACGAAGAAATGGACGGTTTCCACCGAGTTCGCCGGCTTGTATGACCCCCCGGACAACCTTCTGCCGGACCTCTTGAACTTCAGGTATTATCTGTGCGACCTGTCGGGCTACACTGACGATGAGATCAAATTGCGCTGCCTGGCCGCCGCGACCCTTGCGGTTGCCCTGCTTCTGATGAAGAACTTTTTCAGGCCCGACCTGTCGAAGCGGTTGAAGGAGTATTTTGGACTGGTCGGCAACATGGAACAACAAACGGCTCTGCAATTCATGGAAGCGGTTTTTCAGTATCTGGGGGCCGCAAGGGAAAGGGTAAGGCCGGAGGACGTGGGGCAAGCACTTAAGGATTCACTCGGCAAGAAGGGAGAGATTTACATGTACAGCCTTGCAGATAAATGGATCGACGAAGGTGTCGAAAAGGGAATGCAGCAGGGAATGCAACAGGGAATGCAACAGGGAATGCTGAGGGGAGTCGTCTCCCTGACGATTCGGCAACTCACCCGCCGGTTCGGTGAGTTGGACGAGTCCACGCAAGAGCGTATTCAACAGTTGCCGTTGGAAGAGTTGGAACGCCTGGGTGAAGACCTCCTGGATTTCCCGAACAAGTCCGCACTCGCGGATTGGCTGGACAGAGCAGCCCATTAGGGGGAATCAAAAGAGATTGAGCCGCCAAGACACAAAGACACCAACGGGACGGACCAATATGATGGAAAGCAGAGTTCTCATACGCGCCCCTTGGGATTCCTCCCGGGCCACGTAAAGGCAGATCCCAACACCCGGCTCTTGACGGTTTTTGCATTCATCGTCTTCTTGGTGTCTTGGAGTCTTTGTGGTGAGAATCTCTTCTCTTGGGCCTGTGATTTCGGGGGACATAATACGGTTTTTCTGGACAACTCGGCTGCTCTGCGATAGGATTTCCGGCACCGAAGGTACACAATGTCTCCCCATGCACCTCAATTCGATCGCGGCCTTCAGCCGTAATCTCACTTCCCGTCTCCTGCGGCCGATGTTATACTCACCCCCGTGTGACCGGAAAAAGCCGAGGGCTGCGATGACGGAAATCACCAATCACCACGACCTGTTCTTCAAGAAGGTCTTTTCCCGGCCTGATGCGGCGGAAACCTTCGTGTTGAACTTCCTTCCCCCAAACGTGACGGGACACCTGCAACCCAAT
>JAZDHD010000264.1:0-27911 GCA_043806215.1 Pseudomonadota bacterium
GCCCTGAGCATGTCCCACATTTTCTTGCCGACAACCGTGCGAACAGGCTGACGATGGGCGAACCGATTTGAGATACCGACCAGCGAGTGCCCCGCAGGGGCTCACCGTGAGTAGCCACGGGTTTTAACCCGTGGAAAGGAGCAACCCCCAGTTCTCTGAACCGGCCCTGAAGGGGCCGACCAATGACTCAACGCATCCGTTGCCCGGTTTGTGGACCCCTTCAGGGTCCTTAACCCTCTATTATTGTTAACCGTTTCCATGGGTTGAAATCCCGCGTCCCGCGGGACTATTCACAGTATGCCCTTTCAGGGCATGAGTCCGGTTGCCGGCGACCGAGGATATGGCTAATGCTCAGGGCAGGAGCCTGGGAACGAGAGGAAGGCCCTGGGGGCGCTCCCGAGACAGAACCCGGCAGAGGGTAATACGTCACCGAATGTCCGTCTGAAACAGGTAGTGCTCTCTTGAACATATTCGGCGACGTATTCCATCGCAGCGTATTGTGGTGTCGCTCCTTGAATATTGCGGACACCTTCACGTTTGTCATTGCGAGCCGTAGGGGTAGGCCCCCGTGCCTACCCTGGGCGGCCACAGAGGGCCGCCCCTACGGGAGGGCGTGGCAATCTCAGCCTTTCATGGGGCATTGAGATTGCTTTCCCGCGTTCTGCGCGGGACTGCGCTCCTCGCAATGACAGGAACGACATGCGGGATCCTTGAGGAACTGGATTAGGATTACCGCAAAATTCAAAGCGCGTCACTCTAGCTGCTCTTCTCCGGTAGGACCTTCACAATTGCCGCATGATCCGGGTTAAGGTATTTTCGGGCCGCTTTCAGTAGTTGATCCGAAGTAACCTTCGATATTCGCTTGACAAATTCCGGATCGTAATCATATCCGAGCCCGAACAAATCATTCAGCGCGATATTTTCGGCTCTTGCCCACGGGCTTTGGAGTGCTATCTTCCGGCGCCCGATCACGTTGCTGATCGAACGGCCGAGTTCTTCGTTGCCGACAGGCGCTTCCCGTATTCGTTCAATCTCCCGGAAAAGGCCCTTCAATGCTTGATCCGCCTTGGCCGGGTCCGTAGCAATGTAAAAGCCGAACATTCCCGGATCCTTGCCCGGTCTGACGAACGACGTCACCGTGTAGGCAAGGGATTGCTTGTCCCGCAGTTCGGCGAATAGTCGGCCTCCCATGCCCGAAAGGATATTGTTGAGCACCTCCAGGGCATATCGATCATCGTCCTGGAGAGAAGTGCCCCGGAAGCCGATTGCAAGGTGCACCTTGGCCCTTGGGAGGCGGATGGTCTTCTCCCGAACCTCGGTGAGAACCTTTTCCCCGGGGATTTCAGGGGCGTCCGAAGGCTTCGCCGGGATCTCTCCAAAAAGCTTGGTGATCACGTCCAGGGTCTTGTCCACATCCATGTCGCCCACACCGGTGATAACGGTGCCCGACGGCACGGCAAAGCGCCGGTGGGTCTTGACGAGATCGTCTCTCGTGAACCGCCCGACGGTATCCTGAGTTCCCTCTCTGTTAAACCCGTACGGATGGTTGCCGAACAAGGTCTCGTTCAGGTTTCTAATGGCGAACTGTATCGGCCGGTCCGGTTCGGTCTTTATGCTGTTGACGATCAGCTTCCTCTCCCGTTCCATCTTGTCCGCAGGAAATGAAGGCGTAAAATAGAGATCGTGCAGGAGTTTCAGGCCGTCCTCGAGATTCCGGCTGAAAAAGGTCGCATCCAAACCAAAAGAATCATTTCCCGAAAACGTGTTGAGCCGACCGCCCAAGTCTTCGACCTTTCGTGCTATCGCTTCCTCGGCCATGGCGTCCGTGCCCTTGTCGAGCATGCGCGCTATGAAATTCATGACTCCCTGGGTCTCCTCCGTCTCGAAGCGCTTCCCTCCAAGACTCGCCATCCTGAAGGAGACCACCGGATTGGAACTGTCAGGGATCAAGACTACCCGCATGCCGTTGGGAAGCGTCCGGGTGAGATCCTCCGAGTCGGAGCCGCGGCTCGCCGCCTTGGTCTGAGACGGTGAATACGATTCCACAAGAGCGGTAAGTTGATCGATGCGGAACCCCGGGGCGTCTTTCTCGGGCAACAACGCGGTAATGGTGGCGTTTTCGGGCGCAAGATACGTCTTCACCGCTTGGGACACTTCAGATCCGGTCACTCCGGAATTGATCTTGAGATATTGGCCCTCCAACTCCGCAGCGCCCATATCGGCCTCAAAGGTGCCCAGGTTCCGCGCAATTCCTCCCACCGTCTGCCTCTCATAGAGATACGACGACTCTATATTGATCTTGGCCCTCCGGAGTTCCTCCGGAGTGGGAGGCTGGTCGGCAAGCTTCTGAATTTGCTGCATTATCTCCTTGGTTGCCGGTTCCAGGTTCTTCGCATCGAGAGTTGCGGAAACGACAAAAAGGCCGGGATCACGAGGTGTTACGGCAGAGGCATGAATCGAATTGACCACTTGCTGGTCCTTCTTCAAGACCTCGATCAACCTCGAGCTTTGTCGCGCCCCCAGGATATCCGCAGCCAAATCAAGTGCGTTGACGTCCGCTCCCCGTGCCGAAGGCACATGGAATCCCATCATGAGCCGCGTCTCACGGGCATTTGCATCCCTGAGCAATGCACCACGCGTTTTCTTCTGCACCGGCTCGGCCGGTCTCGTTGAATTCACGAACCGGGCGGCCTTAAGACCTGCGGTCATCCGTTCAATCTCCGGACGAAGCTTGTCCGGGTCCACATCTCCCACGACAACCATGAACATGTTCTGCGGCGCGTACCACTTCTTTCGAAACGCCATGATGTCATCGCGGGTGAACTTCTCGACGGTCTCTTTGAAGCCGATAACCGGGTACTTGTATGGGCCGACCGTATATGCCGTACTGAAGATCAGCCTGCTCGCCTTCCTGTCCGGCCGCTCTTCGCCCTCGAGGATCTCTTCGAGTACGACTTTCTTCTCTTTCTCCAGTTCAACGGGATCGATGACCGGATTAAGAACAGCATCAGTTATGATATCAAGACCTTGTAAGACCTTGTCCGATGGGACCGTTACGAAGAAAACCGTCCGGTCCCAACTGGTGTACGCGTTGGTATCGCCGCCGAGAGCCTCGATCTCCGAGGATATCTTGCCGACTCCCCTCCTCTCGGTCCCTTTGAAAGCCATGTGTTCGATCAGGTGACTAATTCCGCGTTGTTCATCATTTTCGTCTGCGCTCCCCACAAGAACCCACATCTGGATGGTGGCCACCTTTCGATTAGGGTCCTGTTTGACGATTACCTCGAGTCCGTTGGGTAGAGTGAATCGGGTCAACGTTTTGTCGTTTGCCTCCGAAAGTAATGGTATCATGCATTGTAAAGCGAACAAGAGAACTATTGCATGGATGAAGCATGTCCGAATAACTGCTGTCATAGAAGCCTCCACAAGTAGTATGCGGCACCAACCGGTATCCCGCCCGAGTTCTGGGTCGTATTCGCTCAAGGATCCGCGTTCCCCATTCATTTACGACCCGCCCGTGCAGGTGAGTATCGAATCCGGCCCCGTGCGTCAGGCTCCGGTGGGAGACTGCCGATCCACCGGCGGGCCTGACGTGCGCATTACGCATATGTGACACTGATTGAGTGATTCGGTTCCTTGACTATAGTGTCGCTCCTTGAATACTGCGGACACCTTCACGTTTGTCATTGCGAGCCCGAGGCTTTGGGAGGGCGTGGCAATCTCGGCCTTTCATGAATCATTGAGATTGCTTTCCCGTGTTCTGCGCGGGAAAGCGCTCCTCGCAATTAAAGAAACGACCGGCGGGATCCTTGAGGAACTGGATTAGGATCACCGCGAAATTCAACGCGCATCACTATAGTTCCGTGACCGGCAAAGGAGCAGGAAGCTCATGTCGGCGCCATTGGGGGATGCGTCACGGTGAAGATCTATGCCTCTGCGCGCTTCTCCCGGAGCTTTCTCTCTACCATGCAGTAGACGCCGTTCCCCTCGGCCGCGGCTTCGAAGCATCCGTTGCACGAGATACATGCGGCCTTGGAAGTGTCGCCGCTTTTCCAGCGATTGATAAGGTGAGGTTCGCGGATAAACGGACGGCACATGGCTGCGTAGTCGGCCTTACCTTCGGAGAGAATTCTTGAAATCACGCTCGGCGACCGGATTCCTCCAACCGTGATGACGGGAACCCGTAAGGCCTGTTTGAACATCGCGGCCAGGTCCAGCAGATACGCTTCATCTTCCTCCGTGCGGACTTTCTTGCGGGAGGGACTGAAAGCCTCGCCGGCCGCCCGGCTTCCCGCACTCACCTCAATGGCGTCAATGCCGTCGTCCGTGAGACGTTTGGCCACGTACAAAGACTCATCCGGCACCAGCCCGCCTTCGTAGAAGTCGTGACCGCTCAGCTTGATCATTACGGGATAATCGCTCCCCACCGCGCTGCGGACGGCTTCCATGACTTCTCCCAAGAATCTGTAGCGGCTCTTTATGTCGCCTCCGTAACCGTCCCCCCTCCGGTTGAAAAAGCCTGAGAGGAATTGATTAATCCCATACCCGTGAGCGCCGTGAAGCTGGATTGCATCGAAACCCGCGGTCTTCGAGCGCGACGCTGCCGCGGCATATGCCTCGATGAGCTGCCTGATTTCCGCGCGGGTCATCTCCTCGGCCTGGTTTTGCGTCAACGGGTCGGTGATTGCGGAGGGCCCCCAGATTTGACCCGGTTCGGGAAACAGATCCGGAACGGCCTTGGCTCCCGTGTGCACTATCTGGGCGGCTACTTTGCCGTTCTCCGCGTGGACCGCAGATGCCATTCGACTCAACCCCTCGATCTGCGAATCGTGGTAGTTGCCCACCTGGTACTTTATCCCGACTCCATTGGGCAGAACATACTGGAATCCGGTTATAATGAGCCCGACACCGCCACGGGCCAGTTCTCCATAGATCTCCGCGGCTTTATCGACGACATGGCCTTCGGCATCCCCAACGCCCGACCAGGTGGCGCTCCGGACGGACCGATTATCGAGATCGAGTGACTTAACGGCCGTCTTCTCGAACAACTCAGGCATGAAAAAACCCTCCTCGCCGCGGCATCTTCCCCGCGGCCGACTGCTGTAATACTCAAGGGCGACATTCGGATCGCGGATGCGCGCCGGACCAATGGCGGAGGTGCATGGGAATCGAACCCACCCAGAACGGTACTAGCGCCCTGCCGACGGTTTTGAAGACCGCGGAGCCCACCAGGACTCTTCCACCTCCATGGGTCAATCTCGGAACTGTCTATTCTACACCCATGAAACTCGTTTTTCCAGCGCGTCCGCACGGAAAAATCCACCTGGCGGCAATAACAGCCCCGTCCGGTCGAACCGGCGACCCCATGAGAGGGCGGGCCGATATCCGTTACGCTCATTCTTTTCTGCCCGCCAAACGTACAGCCGCCCCCCCCCTTATCTAAGGTTCCGGCACGACGGATCGCGTGACCGCGCCGAATACTCCGCTGACCTCTTAGGTATGCTTTTTATACGCTATCTTAGCTAGTTATCGTGTCTCCTGAGATTCTATCTGCACGACATCTCATTTTACTATTTAAAAAAGCTTGACAACATGTGCATAACATGATTGTTTTGTTTTTAGCGACAAACCAAACCTAATCCTTCCTTTGGCCCGTTTCCGAACGGGCTTTTTTTTTGCACCGAGTAATATGTGGCCCCATAGGGGGCGGCGTACGTTAATGTGTCACCGTATTTTGGGGGCGCAATACGTTGGGAAAAGGAGAAAGAGTATGGCTCACAAGGCAGTTTCAGTGGACGATCTGATCGCGAGGGTGAAGATCTCCCCGAAGATTCGTGAGGCAGGAATGCTTCTGTGTCACAACGGTATCGTGAGGAAATCGGACCGATCGGGAGCGAATCTCGTTGAGTCGCTCCGAGTCCGCGTCGACCGGGAAAAGATCGAGGAGATCCGCTTGTGGGGAGAATCGCTCCCGGGGATAGTCGCGGTGGCAATAGAAGCACTGGAGGGAGAATTCCAGGTGGGAGAAGATTTGCTTTACGTCGTGGTTGCCGGAGACATAAGGGAGAACGTCTTTCAGGCGACCAGAGAGATCATTGAGAGGATCAAGGCCGAAGGGGTCGATAAGACCGAGATCTACGGTGCTAAGTGACGGGGAGAAGGCCGGCACGGCCCACCCTACGGGATTGTCGCCGATTGCCGCAACCCGTCGATCCGGTCGATCCATTTCCGGGTGTCGGCAATCGCCCTCGCTGCGACCACTTCCTTCTTGCGCTTTTTCCCCGTTCCCGGGGGCGGAGGATCCATGAGGCCGAAGTTCACGTTCATCGGTTCATATCTCTTGGATGCGGTGTCTCTCGTATGTTTGAGAAGTCCTCCCGCGGCGGTGGACGAGGGCGGAGGCGCTGGAGTGACGCCGCAGGCCAGGAGCCCCGCCATGATTCCCACGATCAGACCTGAAGCCGCCGACTCGATGTACCCCTCCACCCCGGTAATTTGGCCGGCGAAGAAGACGTGCGGCAATGCCTTGGACCTGGAAAACTCATCCAGCAGTCTCGGCGAATCCAAATAGGTGTTGCGGTGAATTGAGCCCAGACGGGCAAACGTCGCAGATTCCAGGCCGGGAATGGTACGGAACACCCTCTCCTGCTCCCCGTGAGTCATCTTGGTCTGGAATCCCACAAGATTGTACAGGGTTTTGTCCCGGTTCTCGGCACGGAGCTGGACCACCGCGTAGGGGCGTCTCCCTGTCGCAGGATCCGTGAGCCCTACGGGCTTCATCGGGCCGAATGCCAGGGTCTCCGGTCCCCGCCGAGCGATTTCCTCGATGGGAAGGCATCCCTCGAAATGGGGTATCTTCTCGAAGGGATACGGGTCCACTTTCTTTGCACTGACGATTGCATCGACGAAGTTCCTGTACGTCGCTTCGTCCATCGCTGCGTTCAGGTAATCGCCCTCGCCTTCTTCGTAGCGGGAGGCGGTGAAGAGCTTCCCCATGTCCAGAGAGTCGGCATCCACAATCGGAGCGATGGCGTCGTAAAACGAGAGCCCCTCCGAGCCCAGAGACCGGGCAATGTCGTCGGCCAGCGAGTCCGAGGTCAGCGGTCCCGTGGCCACGATCACCATGCCTTCGTCCACACCGGGAATCCTCGTGATCTCCTTGCGCTCGAGAGACACCAGCGCATTGCGGGACAGTTGCTCGGTAATAAAATGGGAAAAACCTTCCCTGTCCACGGCAAGTGCCTTACCTGCCGGCACCGTGACGGCATCGGCCGCGGACAGGATGAGCGAATCCATCATACGCATTTCTTCTTTGAGCAGCCCGGCCGCGGAATTCAAGGAAGCCGACCTGAACGAATTGGAACATACCAACTCGCCGAGGTCTGCCGAACCATGCGCGGGAGAGAAACGCTCGGGCTTCATTTCCACCAGACGAACCCGTATTCCCCGTTTTACCAGTTGCCAAACCGCTTCGCAGCCTGCCAACCCGCCTCCCAATACCGTAATCCTCATGCGCACCCCTTCGGTTGTTCAATTCATCCCCCATCCCCGTTGCCCGCGCGAAAACGCGTTCCCATTGTAGCAGAATCCCGGGAGACCGGTAATTCTCTGAAACGGACCTAATTGATGAGTCTCGCAAACAAGCCGCTCAATTTTCCGGGGAAGAACGGATTGGGCGTGGACGCCGCCACGTTCTTGGAAGAGTGAGCAGAGGCTCTCGACGGAAGTTTCGAGGTTGCAGGCCCGCCAACGGGGCCGGCAGGGGTGGCGTGGGCCGACGACGCAAGCTTGGAGTTCGCGGCCCCGACCACGGTGAAGTGGATCGGAGCGGTTCCGGGTTTTACCATGTCAAGCTTCTGCGCCGCGCAGAAGGAGACGTCGATCACCCGCTCACCCACGAACGGGCCGCGATCGTTCACCCGGACCAGCACGGTTTTCCGGTTTGTCAGATTCGTAACGCTGACGAGGGTATTCAAGGGGAGCGTGCTGTGTGCCGCGGTCATTGCATGCATGTCGTAGACTTCCCCGGACGCGGTCTTCTTCCCATGGAATCCGGGACCGTACCAGGACGCCGTGCCGCTCTGAGAATACCCCGGCCGGATCTCCTTCATGGGCAGGTAGGTCTTTCCATTGATGACATAGGAACCGGGAACCCGATTCTTGACCAATGCCGACTTGCCCGCGCAACTAATCATCAGCATGGATATTGACAGCATTACAAGCGCTTGAGCAGATTGCGTAATCATTCTTTTTTTATTTTATTGCAACATTCCATTATAGTTGCTTTTTATCACACAATCACAGTATGTGTCAAGCGCTTGCTTGGCAACGCATGGGCACGCCGGACAACCGAGATCGATTTTGACGTCCCGAAACGATATGAACCAAAATCCCCGGCCGGGGCCGTTGCCAAACGTAACGAGGCGATATCCCGGTAAGGGGGAGAGACCATGAGTGAACCCCAAATCTTGTCTGAAATTGTTTCCTGCGATCTGTGCGGGTCGACCGATCAGGACATCTTGTACACGAGATTCGACCCCGTCACCAAGCAAGAGTTTCATCTTGTGGAGTGCCGTTGTGGAATGGCCTTTGTCAATCCCATGCCGACGGCACACTCAATCCCAATGCTCTACCCCGATGACTATCTCAAGGACAAACAGGATATGCGGTCGATGTACCACCGCATGATGACTTTCCTGCCCGAACAAGACGACGGGGTGCTGTTGGACGTCGGCTGCGGCCGCGGGGATTTCATCAAGTATGCATCCGGATTTGGCCGGCGGGTCGAGGGCGTGGATCTCTTGAGCTGGCGGACGCCTCACGACGTTCCCATACGCGTAGGGGATTTTGTGAGCATGGAATTGCCCGAGAGGCATTACAAGGTCATCACCGCTTGGGCCGTCTTGGAGCACGTCCGCAATCCGTCGGCTTTTTTCGGCAAGATCTCTCGACTCCTCCGGGAGGACGGCCGTTTCGTATTTGTGGTGCCCAACTTCGATGCACCGGGTATGAGGCACTCATGCACCGAGGACATACCAAGGCACCTGCACCTTTTCACGCCGAAAGCAGTGAAAGCCCATCTGAACAATCATGGGATGGAGGTGCGCAAAATCTACCACGACGACGGGCTCTACACTGCCTACCCCTTCGGATTACTCAGATACCTGTTCTTCGGCCGACGTAAGGGCGGGCTGAGATGCACGGATCACCAGAACAGGTCGGTGGCAATCCTCCGCAACAGGCAGATTAAGGGGAATCTCGCCACATGGCTGGCCGAAGTACTCAGGACAGTGGGACCCGGAGACCTGATCCTCGACGCGATTGATCTCGCTTTGGGAGTGGCTTTGGCCAACATCTCGAAGCTGATGGGCAACTACGGGGTCATCACGGTGGTTGCTTCCGTAAACGGGCAAAAAAAAAGCAATCCGCATGAGGAGGATTGCTAAGAGGGTATGGTTAGGAGTCGTTGTTCGTCTTACTATAGAGCAACTCGCGTGCCAACAGTGCCAAGTAGAGAAAAGACCGGCCTTTTCTCAGTTTCTGCCTGCGTGGCAACCGCGCATGGCCGGTAATTTCTTTCGCACTTTCTCATGGCCCACCGGGCACCTGGGAACTTTTTTCGCAGCAAGCCCACCAGAGCACCCTTTTGCCTTTCGTAGCACCACCTTGACACGCTCATCATACTCCACGGGACGGCACGTACAACGGTATTGATGGGAAAACAGAGAAGTGCTTGACGGGTCTATCGAAGGAACGCGCCGGGGAAAACGCGCGGACCTTGGCTTTGGAGATCACGTTGCGCAACGGCGGAAAAGTGGTCAACCACCCCTGCTTACTTCGGTTATTTCAGGGTGTTAAGACTTCTTGAGACGCGCTGCGAAAAAACCATCCAGCGGCAAGTCCTCCGGTGATGGAAGGGTCGTCATAAACCCGGATGATACAATTCCCGCTACTTGGACTTCCTCGGGAAGAATGGGATCTATGGAAAATTCCGGGCACTCTTCCAGGAAACGCTTCACCACTTCCGTGGTTTCCTCTTCCGTTGTCGTGCAGACCGAATAGACGATGCTTCCCCGTGCAGGGAGCGCCGAAGAAACCGTCTTGAGCATTCCCAGTTGTATGTCGCCCAATTTGCCGAGATGTTGGGGGGTAGACCGATACTTGACCTCCGGATTGTGCCTGAGTACCCCCAGATTGGAACACGGCGCGTCCAGTAATATCTTATGGAACTTCCCCAGGTTGCGCATCGAGCTTTCGTCCGCGGCATCGCCGCGGATCAATTCCGCGCACGCGACACCGAGCCGGTCAAGATTCCGCCGGGTATCTTCGAGCCGCTGAGCGCTCCGGTCCATGGCCGTGATTCGGACCCCGTTCATGGTCAATGCGGCCAGATGAGCGGTTTTTCCTCCGGGAGCCGCGCACGCGTCGAGAATCCTCTCCCCCGGTTGGGGCTTCAGTAAGGGAGCGATCATTTGTGAGGCTCTGTCCTGAACGGCGAACAATCCGCGGTCGAATCCCGGCAGGTCCGCCACTGCGCACCCCGTGGATTGAACCCATAACGCGTCCGGCTCCGGTACGGTAGGAACCACCGGGAAACCCTCGCCGGACAACAGATCGAGAAGCCTGTTCGGCGTTGTTTTCAGGGAGTTGGTACGGAGAATAAGTTGAGACCGGGAATTACCGACCATCAGAATACTGCGGGTAGTCTCGACGCCGTATTTCTCCAGCCGGCTCTTTACCAGCCACGCCGGGTATGAGTAGTAGGCGGCGAGAGAAGAGCAATCGTCGGACGGATCGCGGTCCAATGTCCCGAGGTTCCTCAACGCGGTCCGCAACAAAGCGTTCACAAAACCCGCGGCGCGGTCGTTGAGCCGGTTCCGTGCCTGAATCACCGCCTGATGGACGGCTGCACGCCGCGGAATCCGATCCAGCATGATCAGCTGGTACAGTGCAATTCTGAGAATCTCCCGGGCAGTGGGATCGAGCTTTCTTCCCGGCTTGGTAAGGCATTGATCGATGATTGCATCCAGCCGCGAGCGCCACCGCAACACACCGTACGTCAACTCCGTGGCAAGGCCGCGGTCCTCGGGTGATAAGGACCGGGCCTGCAAGCTCTCGGAGAGTCCGGTTTCGGCAAATTTCCCCGAGCCCACCGAGCCCAACACGTCCAGAGCCGCCTCCCTCGCCGGAGATGCGGAAATCTCCGGCTTCTTCGTCCGTTTCTCCGGTGATCGTGATGGATTCTTGGTACGCCGATTCATGAACACGGTAACCTATCGGGTGCGGCACGTTCCGGACTAAGTGCCCCGTGGCAGAAGCACGGTGTCACATTTGTGGCAATTATCCCTGCTTTGGTAGCGCCGGCCTCCGTGCCGGATTGGTAGGGGTAGGCCCCTGTGCCTACCCATGGGCACCCACAGGGGGGTGCCCCTACAAACACGCCCGGCAGCGACGCCGGGACGCTACCGCGCGTTTACGGAATCCGTAACCGTATTTACGCCACAGAACACCAAGTGCTCTATGGCATAAACCCCCATGATTCGGGGATCACAACTGACCATGAAAGCCCCCCGGACTCCGGGCCGAAGACCGGGCAGAGCCCGGTGGATCGGCATTCCCAGGCTGTAGGGGCGGCCCCCTGTGGCCGCCCGGGTAGGCACGGGGGCCTACCCCTACAGGACCGTGTCACATCCGTTGTACCCGGACGGGGATTTTCAGACAAACCCCCATGATAGGGCGATCACAACTGAGCATGAAAATCCCTCGGTGTTCCGAGTCCAAGACCGGGCAGAGCCCGGCGGATAGGCATTCCCAGGCAGGAGCCTGGGAACGAGAGGACGGGGATTTTCAGGTAATACGGTTGCAGTAGTTGAAGATTGACGGGCATCCCGCGCAGAACGCGGGACCGTCCCACTAAGACGGCGGGCAGGGACGCCCGCCCCACGTTTGGGACTCAGCTTCATGGCAGTCCTTCGTAGCCCGGGCCTCCGTGCCCGGATCTTGTTCTTGCCGGCACCCGAGCCGGCATCGAGACGAAAATGTGCCGGCCTCCCCGCGTTCCGCGGGGTATTCTTTAGTGGAAACAACGTATTATCTCTCGCCCGGCAGGGACGCCGGGACGCTACCGCGTGTTTAGAGAATGTGCGACCGTATTTGTGCCATAGAACACTGAGTGTCTGTCCCAAAACAAACTTTGCAGATTGATTCTGCGTTTTCCTTGCCGGTCTGTTCTCCAGGAGCTCCCGGCGACGCCGGGACGCTGCCCCATTCAGGCGTGCTCAATAACCGGCCTTCTCCTGAAGTCGTGCAACTCGTGCTTCCGTAGGGGGATGAGTCGAGAAGAGGCTCGAAATACCCCCACTGAGAAACGGGTTCACGATGAACATGTGAGCGGTTGCCTGTTCTCCATGCATCGGTACCGCTTCGGCACCGTGCTGCAACTTGTTGAGCGCGGATGCGAGCCACAGGGGGTGACCGCAAATGTCCGCACCGGTGGAGTCCGCGAGGTACTCTCTGGACCGGGAAATCGCCATTTGGATGACTGCCGCCGCAATCGGGGCAAGGATCATCATCATGATCATCCCGACGATGGAACCGCCGCCTTCCTCGTCATCCGAGCGCCCTCCGAAGAAGAAACCGAAGTGAGCCAAATAGGTAATTGCCGCCCCGATGGTCGCTGCAACGGTCTGAATAAGGATATCCCGGTTCCTGACATGTCCCAGTTCGTGCCCGATCACCCCTGCGAGCTCCTCCCATGACAGCAGCCTCATGATTCCTTCCGTAACCGCCACCGCTGCGTGAGACGGGTTCCTGCCGGTGGCAAAGGCGTTGGGGGACTCATCGGGTATGATGTAGACTTTGGGCATGGGGAGCCCCGCGTGTTGGGCAAGATTGGCAACCAGGCGATAAAGGTCGGGCGCCTCTGCTTCGGTAACCTCCTGAGCGTGGTACATGCGCAACACAATCTTGTCGCTGAACCAATAGCTTCCGAAGTTCAAGACTACGGCGAGGACCAGAGCTATCGCGGCACCGTTCTTGCCGCCTATGAATCCCCCGATAACGACAAGAAGCCCGCCCAATGCCGCCAGAAGAATCAACGTCTTAAACTGATTCATACTTCTTCTCCGTTAGTTCTTTCAGGATTACTCGATGCCGTCGGCCTCGGTCTTCCGGCACCGTACTATCTTCACGAACTTGTGTTATGTCTCTGTTACCTGCCGTCGGAGAATCGAGGTTGTCTCTTCCCGACGGCAACAAAGCCCATGCCAACCGGGAATCCGGTTCCGGCCCGCATCGGCCGTTCCGTACCCGTGAACCGTCAAGCGAGGATGTCTCCCGCCTTCAATCGGCGGCCCCTCGCAAATTCCCCGGCACTCATCCGTTTCTTTCCCGGAGCCTGCACGCAGCACAACCGGAGGAGACCCTCGCCGGTTCCCACGAAGACGACGTCCCGCGTGAGTTCGGCTACGGAGCCTGGAATGCATTCTCCCTGTTCGACCTCGGCCTCCCAAACCTTCACGGTCTCCTCCCCGGAGGTGAAGAATGCGCCCGGCCAGGGATTCACCGCTCTCACGAGCCGGTCCAAATACTCCGCGTCCCGGTTCCAATCCATGCGGCCGTCTTCTTTGGTCAACGGCCGGGTGTACGTCGCCGCGGCAGCGTTCTGAGGTTTGGGCCGGATATCCCCGCGGACCATTCTTCTCAGGGTTTCGACCACAAGGTCGGCACCGGGTTCCAGCAACTTGTCGTGCAGTGAGCCGGCAGTGTCCCGACCGCTTATGGGTATCTCCTTCTCGACGAGAATGCCTCCGGTATCCATTCCCTCGTCCATGAGAATGGTGCACACGCCGGTGACCTTGTCACCCTCCAGTATCGCCGCGGATATGGGGGAAGCCCCCCTGTGACGCGGCAGCAGAGAAGCGTGGAGATTGATGCAACCCATTGGGGGGAACGCCAGGACTGTTCGGGGCAGAATCTTCCCATACGCGGCAACGACGATTACGTCCGGGCTCCACTGCTTCAGTTGGTCAATGATATCCGGAGAGGAGAGATTCTCCGGCTCGGTCACCGGAATGTTCATCGCCACGGCGGCAGCCTTGACCGCGGTAGGTTCGGTCTTGCGTCCTCGTCCCTTGGGTTTGTCCGGCTGAGTCATCACACCGACCAATTGGAAATTGTCGTGGATTGCCCGCAGGGGCGGTACTGCAAACTCGGGTGATCCCATGTAGACCACTCTCGGACTCACCGGTTCCTCCTGTCCATCTTCTTCAAACGTCTCCGGTAGATGTTCCTCTTGAGCACCGACGCATGGTCGAGAATGGTCGTTCCCTTGAGGTGATCGACCTCATGCTGGAGGGCCCGTGCAAGCAAGCCTTCAGCCTCGATCTTGAGCGGATTCCCATCGAGATCCACACCGATGATCTGTATGCATGCCGGACGGGTTATGTCCACATTGAACTCCGGTACGCTCAGACATCCTTCTTCGAACGTGTCGGTCCCTTCGCACAGCCCGATCTCGGGGTTAATGATGACGAGTGGATTCTTCCGTTTGTCCTTGGGATCGCCGTACGCGTACTCCACATCAACGACGATCAGCTTGATCGCATCCCCCACCTGATTCGCCGCCAGGCCGATCCCTGGGGCCAGGTACATGGTCTCGGCCATGTCACGGGCAAGATTCCGCACGTAGTCGTCGATATTCTTGATTTCCTCGGCCTCTTGACTCAGAGCCGGGTGAGGAACGACTACGATCTCTCTCACAGCCATATTCATTCCCCTACAATTCTTTACTTTAATATGTCTACACCACGAGGTTGCTGTCAAGACAGGCCCCCGTACCATGGTCCTAAGACATGATTCCTCACCGGGAGGGGAGTCAACGAAAAACTAACTCAAACACCCGCGAAAATGGTCACTATCCGATTGACCGCCATTCCGGTTGCGGTTAATATACGCCGCCACTCTCGTAAGAGGAATTCGGCGGTTTTGTGGCCGTACACTATTGGTGGCTCTGGAGGCCGGCATGGAGATCGAAGAAATTCGGGAAGAGGTCACGGAAGAGATGCTTGATTCCAAGGCAAAGGAGTCGTGGATCAACTACCTGGCACTCACAACGGTCATACTGGCGGTTTGTGCAACGCTTTCCAGCTTCAAGGAAGGCAACTACTCGGTTGACTCGGTTCTTAACCAGACCCAGGCATCGGATCAGTGGGCATATTATCAGTCGAAGAGCATCAAAGGGTACCTTTACGAAATGCAGAGAGAGGAACTGGAGATCGGACTCAAGAGTGACGGCAAGGATCTGTCGCCGTTGAAAAGGGAACAGTACGAAAAGAAGGTTGACGAGTACGGAAAACGGATAGAGAGGTACGACAAGGAAAAAAAGGAAATCATGAAGGAAGCCAGGAAGTATGAAGGTTCTCGGGACGATGCTCAGCAACGTGCAGGGGCCTACGGCTTTGCGGTCATTTTTCTTCAGATGGGCATCCTCATGTGCTCACTCTCCGCGCTCATGAAGAAGAAAGCCCTTTGGCTGTTGGGCGGCGTGGTAGGTGGTGTGGGGCTGGTTTACTTCGCCAATGGATACCTTCTCTTGTTCTGATCTTCGTTTCCTAATTACGGTCGCACATTTTCGTCTCGCTGCCGGCTCGGGTGCCGGCAAGAACAAGATCCGGGCACGGAGGCCCGGCAGCGGTGCCGGGACGCTACTGCTAGTTCTCGAGAAGCACCAGATTGTCGACATGAATCGCTTCGTCGTTTCGGCGGTAGCCGAGAATCCAATCGATTTCAGCGGTTTGGTGTCCCATGATCTTGAGCATCTCGTCCGACGAATAGTTGATCAGGCCCACCGCCAATTTATTTCCCCCGGAATCCCGGACGGCCACTGCCGCGCCGTGTTCAAAATTCCCGTGAACTCGGGTCACTCCGATCGGCAGGAGACTCTTTCCACTGGATGTCACGGCGCGGGCCGCGCCCCCGTCGACTTCCAGTTCTCCCTCGGGCTCGAGGTTGTAGCGTATCCAGTGTTTCCGCGACGAGATCTTTTCCTTGGCCGGGAGCACAAGGGTGCCGCACAGGTCGGCCTCCATGATCCGAGCGATGATACCCGGCAACTTACCCTTGGCGATGATCATGGGTATGCCGGACATCCTCACCTTTGAAGCCGCATCCAGCTTCGAGGCCATTCCGCCGCGGCCGGGGCCTGAGGAGTTCGATCCGGCCAGCTTTCTGATGTCCGGCGTGATGTCGTCGACAAGCGGTATGAGACACGCATGGGAATTGGACCGGGGATCACAGTCCATGAACCCCTCAATGTCCGTAAGGGTGACCAGGAGGTCCGCATCGGCCAGTACCGCGACCAAGGCGGACAGGTTGTCGTTGTCTCCCAGTTTGATCTCTTCCACCATGACCGTGTCGTTCTCATTCACAATGGGGACCACTCCCCAGGAGAGAAGCGTGGTGAGGGTATTGCGCGCGTTGAGGTGCCTTCTCCTGTGGGACAAGTCATCCTTGGTAAGGAGCATCTGTGCCACACGGATTCCGTGCAGACCGAATGCCTCCTCATACACGGCCATGAGTCGGCTCTGTCCCACGGCTGCCGCGGCCTGTTTCTGAGGTATCGTTCGTGCACCCTCCTTCAAGCCCATGTGGCGCACTCCCGCTGCAACAGCACCGGAAGAAACGATGATGAATTCTTTGCCCTGCTTCTTGCACCGGCTTACATCATCGACGAGGCCGCCGATTATCTTGTAGTCCAGGCCGTCGTCGGTGGTTACCACGCTGGATCCAAGTTTCAGAACCACTCTTCTTACACAGGACAGAGCCTCTTGCCGTATGGCTTGGTGATTCATGACTCGCTGCAGCCCCTTTTCAACATTCGTGCAATGCGGTACAAGAGTTCCTTGATTCCGTCTCCCGATACCGCTGATATCTCATGGACAGTCAGTCCGCGCCTCTCCAATAGTGCCCGAAGTTCATGGGCGGCTTCCTTGTTCTCGGGCAGATCCGTCTTGGTGATGACTGCGAGCAACGGTTTTTTCGGCAGATCTTCGCTGTACGAGGCAAGCTCGTTCATGATGACGTCGAAGCGTTCTTCAGCACCCGTTTCGAGGTGTGGCGAAGGATCGATGAGGTGGAGCAACAGACGCGTCCGCTCGATGTGGCGGAGGAATTGATCTCCCATGCCGGCGCCTCTGTGGGCGTTCTCGATCAGCCCCGGGATGTCGGCCATGACGAAGTCGAACCCGTCTCCCACCCTCACGATGCCTAGACCGGGAACCTTGGTGGTGAACGGATAGTCCGCAATCTTGGGCCGGGCGTTGCTCACCCGTGCGATCAGGGTGGACTTGCCGGCATTGGGCAGACCTACCAGCCCCACGTCGGCAATAAGCTTCAACTCGAGCCGGATCAACCGTTCGACTCCGGGCCGGCCCTCCTCGAATCTCCTGGGGGCGCGGTTTCTGGAACTCACGAACCTGGCGTTTCCTCGACCGCCTCGGCCGCCGACAGCCACGACCACTTCACTTCCCGGCCCGTCGAGATCCGCGATCAATTCTTGGGTCTCCTCATCGTGTATCAGCGTTCCCACGGGCACCCGTATCACAAGCGGCGGAGCGCCTCGGCCGTGCCGATCCTTGCCCATTCCGTGCACGCCTCTCTTTGCCTTATAGAGTTGCTGGTACTGACAGTCCAACAGAGTGTGCAACGACGGATCCGCTCTCACGATCACGTCGCCGCCTTTGCCGCCGTCGCCTCCATCGGGACCGCCTTTGGGCACAAAGGCTTCCCGGCGGAAACTCAGACATCCCCGTCCGCCTTCACCGGACACGGCTCTAATACGAGCTTGGTCGACAAATTTCATAGTAAGCGCTTCAGTGTTTCCAGAGATTGGGTCGGAAGAGAGAAGGTATGGATCTTCTGTCCGCGGGCTGATCGGGGGATGAAGGATTGGTTCTTGTCACCGGTCGCCCTCGTACGGGACCGATCCCACAACCGACCGGTGCGCGGATCAGTCCTCCAACGACGGGGCAATCACTACTGCCAAGCGACGTTCCTTACTGAGCGGGCAAGATCGCTACGCACTTGCGGTCGCGGCCTTTCCGTTCGTACTTCACAATCCCGTCGATCTTGGCAAAGAGCGTGTAATCCCTTCCCATTCCGACGTTTTCTCCCGGATGGATGGCGGTTCCCAACTGGCGGACCAGGATGTTGCCGGCCCGCACCTTTTGGCCTGCAAACCGCTTCACTCCCAGTCTCTGACCGGGACTGTCCCGACCGTTCCTGGAGCTTCCTCCTGCCTTCTTGTGGGCCATGCTGTTTCCTCCTGTCCTTTATTCCTCCGGGCTGTGATCCGGTGAGGTTTGTTCCGGTGCATCCATCTCCACGACTTGCCCGAGCCGGGCGATTTCGTCTATTCTGAGAAGGGTGAACCACTGCCGGTGTCCCTGTTTCTTGTGATAGCCCTGTCGGCGTTTCTTCTTGAAGACTACGATCTTGCGATTCCGGGCGGTCTTCAGGATGGTCGCCTTGACGCGGGCGTCCTGGATCAACGGTGAGCCCAGATCAATGGCTTCATCGCCGGCAACTGCCAGGACACGATCCAGCTCAACGAGGGAGCCGGGCTCTCCGTCGATTTTTTCGACCCTTACCTGATCTCCCGGCTGCACCTTGTATTGTTTACCGCCGGTTTGTACTATGGCGTACATAAATAACAGCCTCCCAAAGAGATAACAAATCATTAAACCACTGGGCTTTGCCATTGTCAAGCAAAAATTATGGAACTTGATCTCCCGCGTCAGTCGGTTTATGCTTCAGAACACGGTGGTTGTGTTTGAAAACGTTCCTGCCGAAGTATGCAGCGTGTGCCCGGACACCCAAGTGCTATGAAACTCCCGAAAAATCGAGAAATAACCATTGCGGCGAGCAAAATCACCGGTTATCTTCTGTCTGAGACTCACCCGGTAGGCAGTTCCAAAGCAAAGTACTTCCGGGCCCTCGGCTACAGTGAGGAGAGTGCCGGCCGGCTACACGAGGATCTCGTCAGGATCGCGGCCGGCGGGGACGTTGCCAAGATGATCGGCACTCCTCATGGTACGAAGTACGTAGTTGACGGCGATCTTACGCCCCCGAGCGGGAGAAAGGTGCGAGTGCGCACAATATGGATCGCAAGATCAGGCGACGACATTCCGCGTTTCGTGACGGCCTACCCCGCACACGCCGGCAGGAGAGGAGAAATACCATGATTACGGAGTTGGAAACCGTCGTGCTTATCCGGGATTTACCGGAATACGGATTGGACGGCGGAGATATCGGTGCGGTGGTACATTGCCATGAGGAGGGCGTTTCCTTTGAGGTCGAATTCGTTACGGGGACCGGCGAGACGGTTGCGGTTGTAACGCTTACGCACGAGGATGTGCGACCAATGCTCCCCAACGAGATACTCCACGCCCGAAAAATTATAGCGGAGGGTCGGGCGCAACCAATCTGAAATCCTGGAACCGGTTTCCGGAATAACTATCCGATTCGACCAGGAAATGAGGATTGGTAGAGTGTGGACGACCTACGACACTCTTCCTCGGCTTGAACAGCCTGTACCAATATGCCGCTCTTCTCTCTCGGAGTGTAGCTCATCAGAAAAGGTAATCAGAAATGAGTCGCCGAAAAGGGTTTTCGCCTCTTCAAAACTCACCTTGTGCTTGGCTCGTATCAACAGTAGCAGTCATTATCACGGTATATGAACCGACTGCCCCCAAATGGGTCAGTCCCTCTGAACGAGGAGGCCGGCATGAAATGTAGCATCAAGGGGTGCCCCGGCTCATACGAAGCCAAGACGATCGTCCATACGGTCAAGTTCGGGGACGAGGTGCTGGTGTTTGAAAACGTTCCTGCCGAAGTATGCGACGTGTGCGCGGATACGCTTCTCGCGCCGGAAACCGTGCGCCGGCTGGAGGCGCTCATCCTTAACAGGAGCAAGCCCGACAAGTTTGCCCCGGTTTACGAATACGTGTAGCAGCCCGCCAAGCTTGGTACAGCTTCCCGCAATAACAGAGCCTCATTCCGAGGAGCACGGTGCCGGCATTGTACGCTAGGGTACTCCATGGTCCCCGGAATTTGTTGTTCTCCCTTCGGGCTTGGGTGGGACTCGATCAATCAGAGTGCGCAATGCTTCGTCGACACTTTCCGAATCCGGGAAATGCTCACGGACGTCCGGCTGCAGCAATACGGCCCCGTCTTCCAACGTGAAATAGTGCACTGTGACGCTGTCATCATCTTCGTGGATTCTTACCGAGTGCCCTCGCTGATATGCTTTGTGATATTTTCCCCGGACACCCTGTTTCCCTGCGAGGTCATACTCGGGTAACATGTCGGTCTGTTCCGATTCGTCTTGCTCATTCTTCATCTTTTTTCGTAAGCCCTTCGTTCGGATGGAGTTGCAGCACCCCCAAAATATCACGAGGAATTCTGTCATATTTTCCGCAGGTTCGTCACCAGTTTTCAGATACGATTCACGCAACCCGACGTTTCACGGTCCGATCCTTTTATGGGGGGTTTTTAATTGCCACGGCTTGTACCCGCTTGCCAATCCCACAAAAATCCGGCATCTTGTCGCTGCCGGATACGAGGGGGGGAACGCCATGCATGAACAATCCTTTTCCTTCGGTCAAAACTGGAAGAAATTTCTGACCGCCATTGATGAGGAACGAATCGGAACGGCCCAAGCGTCTCTCACTGAATTCCTCGGTCGGGACGACCTGCAGGGCAGGAGCTTTCTGGACATCGGCTGCGGCAGCGGACTGTTTTCCCTGGCAGCGGTAAGACTCGGAGCTGACCGCGTCGTCAGTTTCGATGTCGACCCCTTCAGCGTAGAGTGCTGCAAGATTCTGCGGAATCGGGAGGGCAGCCCCGAACGGTGGGAAATTCATCAGGGATCCGTGCTTGACGGGGAGTTTACGGCGCGGTTGGGGGAGTTCGACGCGGTGTACTCATGGGGGGTGCTGCATCATACCGGAAGCATGTGGGACGCTTTGAAGAAATCGGCCGCCCTGGTACGGCCGGGGGGGTATTACTACATAGCCGTCTATAACAAAATACTGACCCGAGGCGGTTCCGCTTCCCGGATACACGACTTCTGGATTGCGGTTAAGCGGCTCTACAATTCGTCTCCTACGGTTGCCGCGTACGTGCTGGAACCGCTTGCCATGTCGGCATATATGGCCATGCTGGTTGCCAAGTTGGAAAACCCGGTGTCTCACATCAAGAATTACAAATCCCATAGAGGGATGAGTTGGAAGACGGACGCGACCGACTGGCTGGGAGGGTATCCGTACGAATTCGCGACGGTGGAAGAGATCTTCAAGTTCGTAAGATCGGAATTCCCGGATTTCAATCTCGTCAACCTCAAGGTCACGGGCGGAAGGGGACTCAACTGGTACCTTTTTCACAGGGACGGCCGGTATTCGGCGCCGTAAATCCCGTGATACCTTCCTTGGAAAAGCCCGCCGGCGGATCATGATGTCCGCCACGGGAATCTTCCGGGCTTCAAGCCATTATTGTTCCTGCCTCAAATAATTCGGCAAATCTTTACTCGCAAGTGGTATGATCGATAAGCGGTTTGTCGTCTCCGGACGACAGTTTTTCGTATGGGGCGGGACATGAGAGAGATCTTCCTATTCCTTGCAGTTATCTTCGCCGGCGGAACCTTTCTAGCCATAATAGGACTGATCCTGGTTCTTTTTCAACGAACCAGGATCCGGAAGCTTGAGGCAGGCAATCGGGTTCTCGAAACGCGGATCACCCGGCTTGAGTCGTTACTTGAGATGTACGCTCTTGAAGGATTGGAACTGGAGGATGTGGAACGTGCCGAAAGCGTGCCGGCCGGCATAGAGCCACTAGCCGAGCGGCCCGGCGGGGTGTTTCCGGAAGACCGTCTGCACCCGTCAAGTCCCTTCGCCCGTGACGGTGAGCCCGGGCTGGAACCGGAAATCTCTCGACGAGACGCCGTTGAGGAAATGCCGCGTCTTCAGACTCGACAGGATGAGGCCGAACCGTGGTGGGCCGGGCTGGAGGAGAGCATCGGAAAGCGATGGACCACGTGGGCCGGGGCGGTCGCGCTTTTCATCAGCGCGGGTTTCTTCGTGAAATACGCTTTCGAGAATGAGTGGCTCGGGCCTACGGGGCGTATCGCCCTCGGGTTGGCTACCGGAATTGTGTTACTGCTCCTGGGCGACCAGGCCTTGAGACGGCCCATGCGTGCATTGGGTCAGGGGCTCATGGGCGGCGGCCTCGCAATCCTCTACATTTCCCTCTTTGCTGCATTTTCACTGTACGACATTCTCCCTCAGATTCCCGCTTTCGCCGCAATGGTGGTGGTGACCGCGGCGGGAATGGCCTTGGCAATACTCCATGACGAGGTCCCGTTGAGCTTTCTCGCACTGCTCGGGGGATTTCTCACTCCCCTGATGGTTTCCACCGGGCAGGATGCGAGAGACGCGCTGTTCGCGTACCTGGTGATCTTGGACGTGGGAGTGCTGGGCATTTGCCTTTTCAAGAAGTGGAGGGCTCAGGACATACTCGCATTTCTGTGCAGTTGGGCCCTGTTTGCAGGCTGGTTCGTGACTTTCTACCGCGAGGAAGCCTTGGTACCCGCGCTTGCGTGGCTTGCAGCCTTCTTCCTTATCTTCCTGATAGTACCGTTCGTGTACCAGATCCGCAGCGGCACGGCCTCTTCAGTGGAAAGCTTCACCATGGCTCTTGCCAACGCGGTGGTCACCTTCGCGTTTGCGTACTGGATCCTGCGTTCCAACTACCAATACGTCCTCGGTTTTGCGGCTTTGGCCATGGCTGCATGCTACGTCCTCTTGGCCGTGCTCTTGAGGCGGAGGGTACCGGAGGATGCCCGGGCTCTGTTCGGTTTCGTGGGACTTTCGGTCGTATTCACGACATTGGCTGTTCCTCTCCATCTCAAGCTTCACGGCGTAACCATGGCATGGGCCGTCGAAGGTCCGGTTCTCCTCTATCTGGGATATGTCTATGCGTACAGACCCGTAAGAATTGCCGGATTCATTGTCTTGGCCCTGGCGACGGTGAGACTGTTTTACGCGCATTGGCCGCTCCACACGGATTTCTACACGTTGTTCCTTAATCGGCACTTTGCCGCGGCGATGTTTGTACCGGCAACTGCGGCCGTTTATGCCATAATCCACCAAAGACGAATCAATCAAGCCTCCGAGATCGACCGGTACCTCATGGTTGCCGCCGGGATCTCGGCCGGCTGGCTGGCCCTGGTAATCATGAGCGGCGAGGTCGGTTGGTGGATGGAGTGGGGAGCCGTGGGGAAGAAGGCGATCGCACGCGGCCGGTATCTCTCATACTGCGCTATTGGGTTCATATGGGCCTGCGGCGCCGCGGGATTTCTCGCCGCTGCAATGTGGAAAAGATCCAAAGCGGCTTATTGCGCGGGGCTCGTTGCTTTGGGCGTAGCGTTGATCGTGGTACTGGCAGCCTATTCCGGCAAGAGATATGAGCATTACCTGATATTCTTGAACCTTCGTTTTGCAGTGGGCATCTTGTCCGCACTAGCGGCCGCGGGGTTCGCTTGGGCGGCCTATCACGAGTGGGAAACGCTTTCGGAGCCGTACCGTATCCTCGCGAAGACCGTCCTGGTCGCCGCAAGCGTGTTTCCGCTTGCGCTGCTGAGCACCGAAGCGTACACATACTGCCGGGAGGTCATCTCCAGTCGCCGCAGAGCCCGTTGGACCGGTTTGACTGCACTTAGCGTAGTCTGGGGTGTCTATGCCGTCGGCTGGCTTATTATCGGGTTCTGGAAGAGGATCCGTGAATTCAGAGTTGCTGCGTTGGGCTTGCTCGCGATTGTTGCCCTGAAAGTCGTCCTCGTGGATATGTCGTCGGTTCAGCAGATTTACCGCATCATTTCATTCGTGGTCCTTGGCGTGATCATGATTTCAGCCTCTTATCTCTATCACAGGCTGGAGAAGCGCCTTGCACAGCCCACCGGAGATCGAGCATGACATATTTTCGTGAAAGTCCTTCGATAAGCGACCAAGGCCGGGTACACGATGGGGGGCTTGGGGGGCTGCGAAGCAGGCTCAGTGTCGCCGAAAGGTCGTGTAACCTCGCAACGTGTCGGAGGCACGGCGATTCGACTCGACAACCGCGTCAGAGAGGCTTCTCGGCAGTTCAACTCGCAGTGCTCCCCCCCAAATATTCCGCATCGTGCGCTCTTGTTACCCATTCTCCGGGGCGAAGCCTTGGAGGGACCCTAGATACCGAGGACCTTCAAGATTCGTTGCGGCTTGCCGAAAGCCAAAAGCCATGGATGTTCGCATGGATTGCCTTCCTTATATCAGCCATCCTCATCGGCATCTTCGATCCGCTCCAGGCAAAGTCTCTGGAGATCTCTCACTGGTCCCATACGGCTCCCGTGCAGGGAACGATTTCCGAAACGGAGGGAGCCGCGGAATTCCCGCTCTCCCCCCAGGTCATGGACTTGTCACGTCCGGGCCTCGACGATCTGAGACTTGTTCGGGGCCGGGACACGGAAGTCGGTTACTACTTGTGGGAGTCGAAAGGCCGCACTCACAAGGTTTCACTCGAGACCAGGCTCCTTAACCGGACGTACCTGCCCGGTCGACACGGTTCCGTCACTGTGGATTTCGGCGGGAATTACCCGAAGAACCTGGTAAAAATCAAGACCACCGGCACCAACTACCTGCGGAGGGTGAAGATAGAAGCCTGCGATGACCAAGAGCGCTGGGAGATTATCCGTGACGACGCGTTTCTCTTCCGGACACGGGAAGAAGGAGACGGGGCATTTCAAAAGGACACGGTCGATTTCGCGGAAAACAACCAACGGTACCTGAGAATCACGGTGTTCGCGGGAACCGGCGACACGGATGAGATCAAGATTGAAGACGTCGAAGCATGGCAATACCGGACAACCGATCCCGAGACCGCAGCGGTCCCGCTCGTGTCGGCGGAAGCCCAACAGAAGCAGAATGTGACTGAGATATCGCTCGATCTGGGATTCCGCAATATGCCGCTGTGCACCGTAAAGCCGGTCTTCAGCGACAAGAACTTCTTCCGGAAGGTCGAGGTATTCGGCCGGAACAATCTTGTGAGGATCATTCGAACGGTGGTGGAGGATTCTCCCAAGCTGGAAAAGTCTGTTCCCGTTCCGTGGGATCGAATAACCGCCGGCACGGTTTACCGGTTCTCCTCCGGCGCAGGAGTCGACGAATCACTCGAAGTGAAGCTTGACGGAGCCAAATACCGGTATCTCCTCATCAAGATACTGAATTACGACGATCCGCCGCTTGCGTTCACCGGTGCGACCGTGAGCAGGTATGGTCGAAAAGTCTGGTTTGCCCCGAAGGGTTCGGGCATCTTCACGCTATATTTCGGTAATGCCGAGGCCGGACGCCCGGAATATGATGTGGGCCGCTACATTAGCCGGCTCCGGCGGGAAAACGTATCGGCCCTGACGCTGGGAGCAGTGACGGCAAATCCGGCGTTCAAACCCGTTACCCCGACGATTCCGTGGAGCGAACGCCATTCGGGAATCATTTGGGCGGCACTCTTGGCCATGCTTGCAGTCCTGGGAATATTGATATACCGCGTCGCCCGGTCGACTCCGAAACCGCAGGAACACGGCAACGGGCCGACAACCGGGCCTTGAAGAAGCCGGCCTGGCACCCTTGGATGCGCCGTGCAGCCTGCCTCCCCCGAGAACGATTGAGAATTTCAAATTGCAGACCGGAATTGCGCCGGCTTGTATAAAGCTCTAAAATGATAATGGGAATATCTTATTGACTGATGAAGAAAAAGATCAACGCCAAACAAATCGTTTCCGATATTCGAGCCGGGATGGACGGACCCGGCCTCCGTCTGAAGTACGGCCTTTCCGATGAAGGGCTTAAGACCATCTACCGGAAGTTGTTGGACAAGGGGCTTGTTACGGCCTCCGAGATAGGCCGCCCGAGTCATCCCGCACGAGTTCCGCGAAAGCCTGTCGGACATCCTCGGCAGAGGGCTTTGCAGGGGAACGCCATTCCTTGGAGATGCCCCCTCTGCAATGCGGATTTCCCCCGTGAATTCGAGGAGTGCCCCAAGTGTGGTGCCATTGCCGCAAAGGTTGTCCCGCATGGGCACTTGGCCCGCGATAGGCCGGACCGGGCTTATGCACGATACGAAGACCATCCCGCCGCCCCGGCAAATCAATGGGCCGTGGTTGCTGTGAGTCTGGCCGTGTTCGCACTGGTGGGGGCCGCCATCGTGGCATGGTCCGTATATCGCTCGGAAGTGGCGACAGGCAGGGAGCCGACAGGGTTGACGCATGCTTCAGGCGGCATTAAGAGGTTTACCCTGGCGAATTTCAACAGGGAGGTCGTGGATGCATCGGAGACGCACCCGGTACTCATCGAGTTTTACGCCGACTCGTGAGGACATTGTAGGCGGATGGAGTCCGTCCTGCAGGAAATCGCCGAGGAAATGGCCGGAAGAGCAGTTGTGGGTAAAATCTATGGGAGTGACCCGGAACTGTTCAAGCAGTTCAAGGTCCGGGGAATACCTGCATTCTTTGTGGTGCGGAACGGCGAAGTCAAGGAATCTTTGGTGGGAGGGAGGTCCAAGGAGGTATTGAAGAAGGCTCTGGAACGGCACGGATCGGCATCGTAACTGCGGCGATCTTGCAACCACACGAAATATTGACTTTTTCTTACCTTTAGCATAAAGTTGTCCTCGAAATCAGTGTCTTCATGGAACTCAAGGACTGGGTGGATGCCTGATCAGTTCTCCCGCAAGGATTTTCTCGACGCTCTTTTTTCTTCATACATGAAGAATTGCGACGGATTCATCATGGTAAAATCCGTCGGCAGCAACGAGCAGAAGACGAGCACCCGGTACTTTCCCAACATTGACACGCTGGCGAGAGAACAGTATCCCAACGATTACAACGTGTACTTTGGAACTTGCCCCCGGGAGAAGATGAAGCCCGGCAAGGAACACATTTATTACATCACTGCCATTTGGGCGGGGTTGGACATTGGTCCCGACGGGTACTCAGGAAAGGACAAGCACTTCACGAGCGAAAAACAGGCCCTCTTGGCGCTCAAAGACTTTCCGCTGGAACCGTCGATTCAGGTCCGTTCCGGCAGAGGAATGCACCTGTATTGGTTGCTCGAGGACGTCGAAGCCGTAGCGGATGTCGAATGGCTCGAGGTAATGCTCAGGCGGATCAGCGACTACTTTCAGTGCAAATCCGAAGTCGGAATAGATGCCGTGCTCAGGTTGCCGGGAACGACGAATGCCAAAGACCCGGTGAATGCGAAACCCTGTTACGTGGAGTATATCGATACCAACCGGCGGTACAACCTTGACGATTTCGACGAGTTGGACCTGAGGATATTCATCCCGTCCAAGAGACCGCCCAAACCTATTCCGCTGCCGCCGTTGCCGCAGTCTCGCGTGCGGGTGATCCGCGAACCCGAGCCGGCCTTTTCTCCGCAGGACGAAGTGCCGGCCACTGTTTCATCCCTTGACGAGGTCCTTTCGGAAGCGCAACCCCCCGTGCGGTCCGCCCGACAACGAGATCTCGACCCGGAATCCATGGAGAAATTGACTGAACGATTCTTAGAGGTGTTTTCCGATAAAGTGCTCGATGCCCTGGCCGACAGAATCGTCGAGAAGCTGGCGAAACGTTTTGGAGCAACCCACGGCAAGCAGTAATGGGTTCCGGACGTCGCCTGAACGAGAAGAACTATAGTTTTGCCTTTTCGGGTTGAATCTCAGCATAATTGAGAGGAATCATTTGAAAATTATCGGCGTTCCTGCCATAAACCGTTTGGCAACAAACTCGGGGAGGAACGCCGATGGCCAAGCGGAATCTGCCACATCCG
>JAZDHD010000265.1:0-3495 GCA_043806215.1 Pseudomonadota bacterium
CGGATGTGGCAGATTCCGCTTGGCCATCGGCGTTCCTCCCCGAGTTTGTTGCCAAACGGTTTATGGCAGGAACGCCGATAATTTTCAAATGATTCCTCTCAATTATGCTGAGATTCAACCCGAAAAGGCAAAACTATAGAAGTTACTGCGCCGGCAGGAGGCACCGAGACGATCCTCGTGGTCGATGATGAAGATCTGATCCGGGATTTGGCCAAGAGGATTCTGGAGAAGGCCGGGTACTCTGTCATGACGGCCGCCTGCGGGAAAGAAGCGCTGGAGGTTTACGCACGGCACAAGTCGGACATCGCTCTTGTCATTCTCGACCTTATGATGCCGCAGATGGGGGGGAAGCAGTGCCTGGAGGAACTCCTGAAGATCGATCCTCGGGTTAAGGCGCTAATGGCAAGCGGCTTCGCGGTGAGAGGCGACCAAAAGACGTTTCTGGAAAACAAAGCCAAAGGCATGGTGCCCAAGCCCTTCCATATGAGGGAGCTTCTGCGGGGGGTACGTCACGTTCTCGACGGCACCTGATGCATGACCGTTGACCGCGGAACAAACCCACGGGCACGGGGCCGGCCGGATATCTGCGGAAAAGCCTCGATCCATGCTTGCGGCGGCTCATCCATAAAGCGGCCGCCCAAGCCTCTTGCAGGAGTTGTCATCGGATTATCGGCAACCGCCTGTAACGGAAAAGAGACCATGGCCGAAAAAAGAATTATCAAGGCAAAGGACATAGTCAACGACATCAGAGCCGGGCTGTCGGACCATGAACTGATGGGCAAGTACAAGCTCTCCATAAGAGGACTTGAGAGCATTTTCAAGAAGCTTGAAGAATCCGGTACTGTGAAGCGCTCCGAGCTTTATGGGCGAATTCCCTCGTTTGACGACACCGTTAATCTCGGCAGTCTCCGTAAAATCCCGAGAAACTACTTTGCACTTGTGATCGGGATTTCCGAGGAGGGGAATCCGGGCAACAGGGGGGAGATATTTGACGCCAGCGAAAAGGGAGTGGGAATCAAAGGACTGGAAGTCGGACACGGTGAAACCCGGAACCTGGTCATTGACGGAAGTGATGCGGTCGAGATAGGGGAAATATCCTTTCAGGCGGCGTGTCGGTGGACCCGTTGTGACGACGAGGGAGTCCGCCTGGCAGGCTTCGAGATCGTGGAGATCTCGGACCCGGATTTGGACAAACTTCGGAAACTGATTCGCGGCGCTACGCTGGGATAGTCTACCCAATCATTTGCTCAGGCCGTCGGTTCACTATTCAGCTTAATTGAGGAGGCCTCCATGGTCCGTTTAACCCGGAAGGTGTTCACCGATCTGGCCATCTGGATGATCGGGTTCGGCCTCATGATGGGTCTCGTGTTTCCGTTTTTCGTCACGGCAATGGGAGTCCCCTCTTCTCTGGTGTTGACGTGGTGGTTCTTTGCTGCATGCATCTCGGCAGGCGTCGTTGTGGGAGGGGTCAACATCGGCCTTGCGCGGGTTATCATCGGTCGTCGCCTCAGACTGCTGTCGGATCGGATGAGAATGGTCGAGACCAACCTGCGAGAGATGGCAAGAAGTGGTGACCTGGAGAAATGCACGCCCCAGGAGTGCTTTGTTGAGACCGACTCGGACGACGAGTTGGGGGAAAGCGCGCTGGCTTTCAACCATCTCGTGGAAGCGCTCACGTTTTCCCGTCAGACGGAGGCAGCTGTTAAGGGATTTAATGACGTGCTGGCCAGCCAGTTGGAGCTTGAAGTTTTGACCAATCAAGCACTGGAACAGCTGATTCAACACACCGGAGCAAGCGCCGGCGCCATTCTCGTCGAAACTGAAGGAGATCTGCACGTTTCGGCTTCGTATGGCATTGACTCACCGAAGCAGCTGACGGCGAATGACCACGTGCGGCGTGCCTTGAGAGTTGAAACCCGCCAGGTTGTTTCGATCCCTGAAGATGTGGTCGTAGAGGGAGTACTGGCCGGCTTCCGGCCTCGGGAAGTGCTCGTGGACCCACTTTGCTATAAGCATGTGCCTCTCGGGGTCCTCGTTCTTGCCGGTGCGGAGGTCTTTTCCAAAGAGATACGAACGCGGGTGGACCTTTTCGGCCAAGGGTTGTCCTTGGCTCTCAACAACGCGCTCGCTCATGACCGACTACAGAGGCTGGCTGCAATTGACCCCCTGACCGGCATTTACAACCGCCGGTTTGGTATGGCCCGACTTCACGAGGAATTTGGGCGTGCCGTGCGCCAGTCTGTACCGCTTGGGGTTCTGATGTTTGACATTGATCATTTCAAGAGTGTCAATGACACGTACGGGCATCTCGTCGGAGACCGGGTACTGACTCGGATTGCCGGACTGGCCCGGTCGGTGTTGCGCGAAGGCGACGTAGTGATCCGTTATGGCGGCGAAGAATTCCTGGCCGTTCTGCCTGCGGCATCAAGAGATGATACACGGGGTGTGGGCGAGAGGCTTCGTCGTCTGGTCTCCGAAGCCGCCGTCAAAGATGGGGATCAGTCCATTGCCGTAACCATCAGCGTTGGTGCGACATCTTATCCGGAAGCAGATGTGGAAGGCGAGCAGGATCTCGTGAAGCTTGCGGATGATGCGCTGTATTCAGCCAAAGAGTCCGGTCGGAATAGAGTTGTTATTCAGTAGCGACCGTATTTACGCCACAGAACACTAAGCCGCAGAAATCGCCATGTTGCGTGAAAGGAACAGATCTCGTATATCGTCGTAGTCTGCCTGTTGCCTGACAAAGACGACCCTACTCACGCTTTGATCTGTCTGTCGTCCGTTTTCCATCCGTGTGATTTCATACCGGCGCCCAACATGATTGTAGAGAAACCACCGGCCGTCATCCTGGATAAGACCCTTGGCACGCACCACGTCAAGGGGAATGTTGTCGGCAACGTACTGAAAATCCCGGAGTGTCCCCTGGCTCCAGCGAAAGGTTGCCGAGGTGAGGAGGTCGGGAGGGGTGACCTGAGCGGCTGCGTCCTGGAGGATATCATCTATGATTTCTTCCAGTTCATCTTCTTCCATGACCGAGGTCTCTTCCGGCAAGCCGCGTGAAGACGCGTGGGATTTGGCGGAAAACGCCGGAATTAGCCCGCCCCAATCCAGGTTCGCGTACGACGTCTCAACCAGCGTTGCATGTGGATTGAGAATTATCACCGCCTTCCTAATTGCGTCCCTTTGGCTCGCGTCAGCCTGATCGATCTTGTTCAGTATCACTATGTCGGAAGATTCCACTTGCTTCTCTACCGCGGTAAATATGCCGTGCTGCGCGAGGAAGTTCTCCGCGTCCAGGAGGCACACCGAGGTGAGAGAGCCGAAATTCTTCTTGAACAGAGGGTTGAACAAGTCTCTTTTCATGTCCGCGGGATTGGCTGCGCCGCTTGCTTCGATAACGAGCACGGAGGGTTTCAGGACAAAAGCGATCCGGTACAACGCCTTGAGAAAATCGCCTTTCACGCACGCACAAAATATGGAGCCCTTGTTGATCTC
>JAZDHD010000266.1:0-8582 GCA_043806215.1 Pseudomonadota bacterium
AATAAATCTTTCATCGTTCCGGCTTACTAGTCCGGCCTTGAAAGACCGGTCTACTCTCATACTGTCCCTTCCGGGACGTGCATGATCGCTTGCCCCGACAGGGGCTGTTGAGAGTAGCCCGGTACTTCAGTGCCGGGTCAAGAGCCAAAAGAGTAGTCTCACGATCGCTCGGTGACCGACATAGTTGCAACAGTTGTTTTGGGACAGACGCTAAGAATCTCCGAGAGCGGATCGGCACTAGCTGTCGGACGGCGCGTAGTAGCATCGTTTGGGGGACACGACCATCCCCTTCTTCTTCAGCGAATTGATAATCTTGGATACTTCCTTGGATTCCAGGTCCAGTGATTTGGCCACATCGCCCGGCCTCACCGGTTTTCCCGCGTTCTTCATGGCCTCCAAAACCGCCTTTTCGTCGTCTTCCATCATGCGCGTCCCTCCTTCTCGGCTAAGAATTCCGCCGGCATCCCGCGATGATGCCAAGTCTCGAAACGCATTCTACGTTCCCGAAGACTGCCTTGCAAGTTCTGCCGAAGAGACGGGCCGCCCGTCCCACGAAAGTGGTTTGAGGCTCGCCGTTTTCTTGCGCAGCCCGGGCCTCCGTGCCCGGAAAGCTCTGGTTTGGGTTCTCGGACTCGGTAACGGGAGCGGAATGTGTCACCACAAGCCAAGAAGCACTAGTCTGCTCTTATAAGCCAATTGGCGAGAGCGCACTTGATCCTCAATAATCTTGCAGGTGTGATTTCGCCGATTGAGCCGATCAGGATGCCCTCATCCACCACTGCTGAACGGCTAATCCGTATCAGGCTTTCCGTCATCAGCCCCGACGTTGAGAAATCGTCGGCATCTCGAGCAATGATCTCGTCAAATCCTTCAACGTAGTGCCTGAGTTGCTACGATATCATGCAGATAAGCCGGTCCCCGAAATGTCGGGGAAGTCTTCCTATGAGCAGGGCCGGACGCAGCTTTGCATCGGTATGATCTGCCTGTGGAAACTTGAAAAGCACTATCCGACCGGATCTTTTCATCAGAACGCTTGTTTCAAATCATCCATGGAATAGACCGGCATGTCTTCATTTTCCATCCCGCGCATGGCAAGTGCAAGTGATGGATCAGTCGATGAAGGCTCATTCTCCAATCCGGTCTTTCCTGTCGCCTTAGAGGCCGGATGTTGTGCGAAGTCCGGGACCTCCGCTTGAAGCGGTTCCGGCAGCTTCCTCACTTCTTCGAGTATTTTTTCGCTCACGCTCATGTTTACTCTCCAAGAATCCAATTCCAGGGAATTCCAGAATTAGGTATGGTGTACCCGGAAATACCGGAAATATCCAGACGAAGGGAAATTGCTTTACTCCCACTTTGGGAGGAGATATACTGCATGGTATGAGAGTCATCAAGCGAAGCGTCCTTCTGGAATTCGGCAAGAATCATCCCCAGGCACGTGTACCGCTTGATCACTGGTATCAACTCGTCAGAAAAGGGGATTGGCAGAATACCGTCGCAGTGAAGACCGTTTTTGGAACGAGTGTTGATTTCGTGGCTCATAACAGAGCAGTTTTTGACATCAAGGGGAACCAGTACCGATTGATCGCTGAAATCAACTACCGGAGACGGATCGTATTCATCCGCTTCTTGGGGACGCATGCAGAGTATGACAAGGTTGATGCCGATGCGGTGAAGCGCTATTAGCGAGGAGTCAGTCGCAATGAATATCAAACCGATACGCACGAAAGAAGATTACGAGTCGGCATGCAGGAGAATTGATCAGATTTTCCAGGCTGAACCGGGATCACCGGACGATGACGAATTGGAGATTGTCGCAACCTTGGTGGATGCCTACGAGGAAAAGCACTTTCCGATGGGTATGCCGCATCCCGTCACGGCGATAAAGATTCAGATGGAGGACTTGGGACTTACTCGGAAGGACTTGATGGAAGGCTTGGGAAAAAGCAGCGGAAGGATTTCGGACATCCTCAATTGCAGGAGGGCTTTGACCTTGGGTGATGTCCGCACGTTGGGCAAGTTGTTGCACATACCCGCGGAAGTCCTGTTGCAGGACTACCCGCTCGAAGAAGCCAAACCCAAAGAAGTGCTCAGGACGACAGAACGTGCCGCGACGTGTTGACCGTCGAAATGCGAATGGACCCGTAGGTCGGGAATCCGGCGGACACAACCACAATTTCCGTACTGTGTGACGTGGTGCGGATAACCGGGCACGACGATGAGCCCGAAATACGAGCCATGGAACAATCCTATCGCAGAGCAGCCGACTAGTCTACAAAAAAAAAGGATTATGTCCCCCGATTCCCCCATACAGGGCACTTCTAATTTGTCAGTTTGCCCAATTGTTTGGTCAACGCTTCACGCCTGTCCAGATAACGCTCCAATTTGACGACAGCGCGGATGAAGTGAGCGAACCTGTCACGAGAGAAACGTTTCGCTGCTGTGAAGAAGAGCTTCCAGAATTTCTTGCGAGTTGGATAGATCACGCCCTGCTTCCACATGGTTGTCAAGAGGATTCGCAGCTCATAGAGATCCGGCGGTTTGAACTTGCCGGCAAAAGGCGATGGATCCATGCGGGCAAAATGTTCGAACGCCCGGTCCAGGTAGTTGCCCGGCTGGTACAGTACCTCATGAATCGCCACGAATTCCTCGAATATCTGTTCCCTTGGTCTGGTCGGAATGAAATTTATTTCAAGATTATGCCAGTCACCAAGCTTGCTCTTCTCGGTTTCGATAAGACGACCTTCGCTTTTCAACCGCTCCCACAACACTGTGCCGTTCAGTGCATGAAGCAAGCTGACGACAACCTCAGGGATTTGGGTCTTTTCCGCAAACTCGATCACACGCTCGTCCCTCCGAGGGCTCTCACCATCGAATCCCAGAATGATCAAGGCCATGACCTCGAGCCCCGCTTTGTTGATCTTGTAACATGCCTCTTCCAAGTCTATGTTATTCTGAAACTTCTTCGAATTCTTGAGGACATCCAGGTCCGTTGTCTCAATGCCCAACCCTACCATGGTAAAACCGGCTCGGACCATCAACTCCATTATTTCCGGGTTGGCCGCCAGATTGACGGATGCGTATGTATAGAACTCGAAGGGCATGCCCCGCACCTCGTTCCACGAGATCAACTCTTTCAGTAACGCCTTGGCTCTCACCGGTCTCCCGATGAAATTATCATCCACAAAGTTGGCCTGCTTTCTCCAACCTAGCTCGTAGACCCTCTGCAATTCGGCTAGCATCTGCTCAGGAGTCTTGGTTCGGATCGCCCGGCCAAACATTAGTGTCACGTCACAGAATTCACAGCGATACGGGCAACCCCTGGAGAACTGAACCGATAGATCCACGTAAGCGTCCAGGTCGAGCAGATCGTAGCGAGGTATAGGAGTGAGGGTGATATCAGCCGGGGTTGCATTGTCTATGACAATTCCGAATTCCTTCCTGCTCAGACTCTCCAGTAACTGAGGAACCGTGACTTCCCCCTCTCCCCGCACGACGAAGTCCGCGCCGGCCTCCAAGGCTTCCTTATGGAAATGATAAACCCCTGGTCCGCCCACAGCGACGATCTTCCCTCGTTCCTTAGCCTCGCGGATGACCTCGATGATGCTCCCGATCTGGACTATCGTCCCGGAGATAACGACAAGTTCAGCTTCGCTCCAGTCCTTCTGCGACACCATTTGAAAGCTGCAATCCACCAACTTCATCGGCCAGATCTGCGGCAGGAGCGCCGCAACGGTGAGCAGACCCAGCGGCGGAAGATACGCTTTCTTGCCCGTCACCCGGACACTGCTGTCCGCGCGATCTCCCAGGTTGTGAGGACTGTTCGGATAAATGAGCAGGGTATTCATGTGTTCTGCCTCCAGTAATTAGGTCAGCTAAACCACCCGGACTCCTTGGCATCGAGATTTCTGACGGTGTGGCCCGCGTACCTTGATACCCAGGTGAGCATAAGCCTTTTCTGCACTTTACACGTCTTGCACGGCTCATGCACCAACTCATTCATGAGAAGAGATCATCCGCTCCCAGGCCAATTTCAAGTCTCGGGAATTCGGGGGACATTATGAATTCCGGGGACATAATAGTGTTTTTTTCACGCTGGAATTCGGGGGACATGGAATTCGGGGGACATAATATTGGTTTTCAGCCTGGGCGCTTTCGATGCCTCCCCGGTGGTCCCTTGCTCAGGTCGCGGCCCGTCGGCCTTTCAACGGTGGTTACAAAGGATTCGTCACCAGCGGGGCGCCCCGGTTCGCGTTGCCTGTCGAAGCCTCGCCATAGAACCGTCATTCGCAGAGCGCAGAAATCCCTCGCAGTCGGTGACAAGTGCCGGCACCGCCTCATCGATTACCAAGGAACCATATTCGGCGATCCCCATCCGAATGAAACACGTACATGGACCGACCACCACGCTGTGTGACGTGGTCCGGATAGCCGGGACCGAGGATGCGCTACAGAGGAGCCATAGTGCAGTCCTATCGCTGATCTGCCCACTTGTCCACAAGAACACGATTATGTCCCCGATTCCCTGCGCATCGCCTCATGTCCCACACCAAGAATCGCGTGACAGGACAGATGTTTCAGGAATGCGAGTGCGTGTGAGGGACAAAACGCCCGGTGGATCCAGCAGTTATCCCGTACCATTCAGAAGCATTATGCCAATAGTTTAAGTAACTTAGAAGTTGACAAATTCCTTCCCCCGTGCCACGTTCCTAATGTAACTAGGTATATTTTTTCAAATTCTAGGTAGGATAAACGTGCGGAATCGCATGCCGGAGGACGGGGGAGGGGGTGAGTATCTCGCCCGGCAGGGCGACAGTTTCTTCGTGGGAGGAGTCTTTCGCGCATTTGGGCTGTGTGGAGCTTGATTTAATTTTGGTTGTGGAGAATTGGGTATGGCAAAAAGCAATGTCGTGGCGTTAGTGGCGCTGGTGATTCTGGCAACCGCCGCAGGGGTTAGCCATGCCCAGAGTCTTCCAGATCTCGGCAGTGCTCTGGGCAACTGGGTTTTGACCCCCGCACCGGTGCGTGTCCCCGGAAATTACACGGACCTGGGCATTAGGAAATTCATCAACAGTTTCGCTTCGTTTCAATTCCCATATGCAACGGGCGGGGTCGTCCTGTACGATCCTCTAAGCCGACTGGAATACCCAATGGATGAGTGGTTCATAGGTCTTAAGTCCAGCCAAGTCACCAATTATTTTAGTTTCAACGCGGAGTTTTGGACCAAGCTGAATAAGTGGGGGGGGGCGAGAATGCAGGACAGCGACTGGGAGGACAGCACAGTTGCAGCGTTCGTTTTTCCCCCAAACCAGAAAACTACTTTCAGTCAATCGAAGCGCAGGCTGCCTCAGGCATATCTGGCTGACATTAATGTGGAGTGTGCGCCATTCTCCTTTCTGGGGGCTAGTCTTGCAGGTGTAGTAGGTTGGAGGTGGCAGACTTATCTCTTCAGAGCGTACGGTCCATCATTTCAATACACGTTGCTTGGTCCTCCTTTCGTCACACCGCTTCCTCCCGGAGACTCGCTTGAGGCGAGTTATTACTTCAAGGACTGGTTTTATTTGGGCGGAAAGGGCTATTTCAATTTCCGGCTCTTCGAACTGACGCTGCAGGGCGATTACGGCCGGCTGAGGGCCAACATGCATGATCGGCACTTTCTGAGTGGCGACTTCCAGACTAGAATCGAGGGTCCTGGCCACGCGTGGCATCTTTCCGCTACGCTGGCAAAGGCTATCACCAACGTCGTGAATCTTAGATTCGAATATGATTTCAAACGACTCACGACCAGTCACTGCACGATAGAGCAGTTCTTTACTCCTGGTACCCCTCCTGGCCATTTCGGGCCTTTTCCCGCCGGCAAGATATATTCTGATCAGCAGTCGATAGCAGGTTATGCCGAGTTCCGGTTCTAGAGGAAACGCACGCAGCCCTGACTTAACCTGGTTGTGTGCAGAGGGCGTCGACAACAAAGCCACCTTACCTTCAATTCGATATTTTTTCTTGGAATACAAGTGCCGGCAGCGCTTTATCGGTTACCAAGGAACCATATTCGGCGATCCCCCTCCGAATGAAACACGTCCATGGACCGGACACCACGCCGTGTGACGTGGTGCGGATAACCGGGCCGATGAGCGAAAGACGAGCCATGGAACAATCCTATCGCCGAGCAGCCGACTAGTCTACAAAAACCAGTATTATGTCCCAGATTCCGACGCCGATTCCTACCGATTCCGAATTCATAGTCCTGGCGCAATTGCCATCAGCTTTCCTGCCGTCGGCTCTACTCCTTGGCACCCCGTGCCTTGAGAAGCGCCTCTATTGCTCCGCAATCATGCTCCTCAGCCATCTTCAAGGCTGTTCTGCTATTTCTCGTAACGATCGTCACGTCTGCGCCTTTTTCCAATAGGAGTTTCGCGACATCCAAACGGCAGTTCTTCGCAGCTTCCATCAGAGCACTTTCGTAGTATGTGGTCTTGGCATTGACATGAGCACCCTTATCGATGAGGAATTCGACCACTCCCAGGTGGCCACCCTTGGCAGCTCCCATCAACGGTGTCCGTTCAATTTCTGTTCTTTCATTGACGTCAGATCCGTGTTGCACAAAACGCCGAACCAACTCCAGATCGCCAAGGCATGCCGCATCCATGAAGCTGAACTCAGTCGTTCGGCCCCTGAGCAGTCTCACGACGTCCGAATTGCCCCCCCAGGCAGCCCAGCTCAAAGGCGTCCAGCCCTTCTTGGTCTTGGCCTTCACGTCAGATCCCTTATTCAGCAGGAATTTCACCACATCCAAATAACCTTTTTCGGCTGCATACATCAGGGCACTCTTGCCTTCCACGTCTCGTGCATTGAAATCAGCGCCCTTATCCAAGAGCACTTTCACCACTCCAAAGTGACCGTTTTCAGCTGCATCCATCAGGGCTGTCGTGCAATATCCGGTCCTTGCATCTACATCGGCGCCTCGGTCCAGGAGCAGTCTGACCACGTCCAGATGCCCTTGACTTGAAGCTCTCATCAGAGCGGTCAGATTGATGTAACCTTCTGCATTCACGTGAGCTCCATTGTCGAGCAGCAGTCTCACCACCTCGAAGTGTCCTTCTCTAGCGGCAGCCATCAGGGGGGTGAGGCATTCCTGGTCTGCGGTGTTGACATCGGCACCTCTGTCCAAGAGGACCTTGGTCACGTCAGCGTGATTATTCTCGGCGGCCACCAGCAGGGCCGTAGCACCAACCCCGGTCTCCGCGTTGACATTGGCACCACTCTCCAAGAGAAGTCTGATGACCTCCAGGTGGCCGTTTCGGGCCGCACCGATAAGAGGCTTGTTGTCGTACCCCAGCCCATTGACGTCAGCTCCCTTTTCCAGAAGCACTTTCACCACGTCCACATGTCCTTTGCCGGCAGCCGCAGCAAGAGGAAAGTCCAATTCTCGTGGATTTACATCCCCGCGCTTGTCCAGCAGTGTTTTGACGCGGGCGAGATCGCCGCGCAGTGCCGCTTCCAGGAGATCTTCTTCCAGATCAGTGTGATCAACCTGCTTGTAAGAAAAGCGCGCGGGCTGCGCCACGACGGCGCACAATAGGACTAATGACAGGACCAGCGTCACGGCTGACAACCTTATTGAGCTCAAGTGAATGGTTCGAGTCTCCATGAAGAATCTCCGGTTCATCAGTGGAATACCTGCATTCGGATCGTCTCTGCCCTGCAGTTCAGCTTTTGGATAGTCATTACTTCAGAATGCCTTCATTCACAACCATTTCGGCGAATTCGGGCGGGAATTTCGCGGACATAATAGTGTTTTTCACACTGGCGCTTTCGAAGCCTCCCCGGCAGTCCCTTGCTCAGGTCGCGTCCCGTCGGCCTTTCAAAGGTCCTTACAAAGTATTGGTCATCAGTGGGTCGCGCCGGTTCGCGTTGTGTGTCGTACCTTGTTCATGGGACCGTCATTCGCGGAGCGCAGGAATCCCTCTCAATCGGTAACAAGTGCCGGCACCGCTTTATCGGTTACCAAGGAACCATATTCGGCGATCCCCTCCGAATCATCCACGTCCATTATGAAACAAGACGCTGTGTGACGTGGTGCGGAGAACCGGGCACGACGATGCGCGAAAGACGAGCCATGGAACAATCCTATCGCAGAGCAGCCGACTGGAGTCAAGTAGGAGAATGGAGGTGTCGGGTTGATTTGGTTGTTGAGCCCCCGGTTGAGTGGGGGTATGGGTCCTAAGGTACGTAAATCGGCGTCGGACTTCTTTCGGCACTTGACTCGTAGTCCGTTGCGCCATACACTATGTCCATGATAAAGACCTTCCGGGAGAAGGAAACTGAAAAGCTCTTCCACCGAGAATACTCGAAGGTCCCACAGGATGTTCAATCCGTTGCTCTCCGAAAACTGGGGCACATAGACGCTGCGAAATCCTTGGATGATTTGAGGATCTTCCCGGGTTACAGGCTTGAGGCTCTCAAAGGAGACCGGAAGGGTCAACACAGTATCCGAATAAACGATCAATGGAGGATCTGCTTCATTTGGTCAGGTGGAGATGCGTATGAAGTGGAGATCTGTGATTACCATTGAGAGGTGACGCTAT
>JAZDHD010000267.1:0-9348 GCA_043806215.1 Pseudomonadota bacterium
CACATGACTCTGCTCGAGCCGGCAGACGTACCCATAGCCGGCATTCCGGCCTATGTTCCCGCACTAATCATACTCACCGCGGCACTGTGCTTTTTCGCATTCGTCATGTACCGGCGGATCGATCTCCTCCGGAAAGGCATGCCCGACCCGAGGTTCTCGGACATCGGCCGACGAATCAAGCTCGCGCTGGTGTATGGGTTCGGACAGTACCGCCAGCCCCGTTACCTTGGGGCGGGAGTGCTCCACATCCTGCTCTTCGCAGGCTTCCTGATCCTGTCGCTCAGATCGTTGACCCTTATCGGCCGCGGATTCTCTTCGGAATTCCATCTGCCGTTTCTCGCCGGCTCATTGGGGTTCGGCTATGAGGTGCTCAAAGACTACGTAGTCCTCATGGTTCTGGCGGTCTGCATCATCTGTATTGTCAGAAGGGCCGTGTTTCACCCCGCCCGATACGACCACCCGGGCGGCAAAGGGCATGGTCCCGAAGCGTACATTATCCTCGGGCTCGTTTCTGCATTGATGATCACCGACATGATCTTCGACGGGAGCGCCCTAAAGCAAAACGGGGCGGATGGGCATGCTCTCCTCTTCCCTGCTGCGGGCATCGGCGCATTGTTCATGCCCGAAAAGGGCTCACACGCGTTGAACTACCTGCACGTGGGAGGCTATTGGGCTCACATACTGGTCTTCTTCGGCCTCCTCAACTTTCTCCCCATTTCAAAGCATTTCCACGTGATCACCGCCATACCCAACGTGTTCTTTTCGAATTTGAACAAAGGGACGATCAAGCCGGTAGAATGCGGAGTCGCCGATTGGATGGAACTCCCCGAGTGCGGGATAGGGCGTTTCGAACGCTTCACGTGGAAGCATATGCTCGATTTCTATTCCTGTGCGGACTGCGGACGATGTTCCGACAATTGTCCCGCTGCTACGGTGGGACGTTCCCTGTCGCCAAAGATGATCAGCATCAAGGCCAGGGATTTCGCATACGAGCACTACCCGATTTTTGGTACGCAAAAGGATCAGAGCAAGATCCAATTTACCGGCGAGGTGATCACCGGCGACGAGATTTGGGCCTGTACCACCTGCGGAGCATGCGAAGCCGAGTGCCCCGTATTCATCGAGTACATCGACAAGATCGTCGACATGAGACGGTACCTGGTGGATCAAGGCGACGTTCCCCAGTCCCTCCAGAAACCGATGCAACAGATCAAGAAAAAGGGCAACGCGTATGGCGGGAGCAAGACCAAGAGGGCTGCATGGACAAAGGATCTCGATGGCGTCGAGGTGCGTCAGCTCGGGAAAGGAGACTCCGCGAATCTGCTCTTTTTTGTTGATAGCTGCGGATCGTTCGACCCGAGAATCCAGGAGATCAGTAAGTCCTTTGCCCGCATCCTGAACGCCGGCGGTGCGGACTTCGGAATACTGGGAGCGGACGAGACCGACTCGGGCAACGAGATCAGAAGACTCGGCGAGGAGGGCCTCTTCGAGCAGGTCTGTGAGAAGAACATAGCGGCCTTTCAAGCCAGGGAGTTCAAGGAGATCGTCGCGTTCGACCCCCATGCGTTCAACACCATACGCAACGATTATCCGGAGAAGTTTCCCATCGTGCACGCGAGTCAGCTGATGGCCCGCATGGTGAGGAACGGGAAACTGAGCCTGGTTGGGGACTATGTGCGGAACAAGGTGGTCACGTACCACGATCCTTGCTATCTCGGCCGACACAACGGCATATACGAAGACCCGAGATTCGTGCTGAGCCGGATTCCGGGCATGCAACTCCGTGAGATGGAGCGGTCTTATTCCAGGAGTTTCTGTTGCAGCGGCGGAGGGTTGCTCCTGTGGTACGAAAACGAACAGGAGCGTGAGCGCATGGGTGAGGTCCGGGTCAAGATGGCCGCGGAGGTCGGGGCTCAGCTCATCGTGACCGCGTGCCCGTTCTGTCTGATCAACCTGGAAGATGCCGTCAAGACAACCGGAAACGAAGGGAAGATAGAGGTCATCGATCTTGTGGAACTGGTGGACAGATCGCTCGCGATGGGCAAGTGATTGGTCGGCGCAGGTGGAGACGTGCTTTGGCTTCACAACGAGGGGAAATTCTGCGATCCTAATGTGCTGAAGGCACATATGAGTTTAGCCGGGGGATTCATCCCCCGGAAAGAAACGGAGAAATCAAAACAGGATTTCCGTCCCGAAGGGACTACGCACGCAGTGGCATTGAGAATTGGGATATCCGGCGTCCCTGTGGGACGCGCCGTCAATGTTCGGCCACGCAGTTTCCGGGCCTTGAAAGACCCGGCTAAAATCATTAGTCCCTCCGGGACGTTTAGGCTCGCTCCTCGTTGAGCGCGAACGAGGGTACCACACAGCGTTTCTCTCGTTCCCAGGCTCCGCCTGGGAACGCGTGTCTTCCGGGCTCTGTCCGGTATTGATAGGATCCCGTTTCACGGTTCGCTACTGATGCCGATTCCGGAAGGAATACCGGCACGGAGGCCGGCGCTACCAAGACAATCGGGTCCCGGCGACCGGACCCACACGAGGAAGCCCTGAGAACTATTACCTTTTGGCTGATATAAGTGAAGCAGTTGGAGGAACCATGGACATCATTGTGTGCTTGAAATGGGTGCCGGACACCTCCGAGGCCGACCTGGCCATAGCGGGCGGAGCCAAGGACATCAAGAAGGATGACTTGGACTACGACATCAATGACTGGGATCGCTTCGCGGTGGAGGAGGCCGTTCAGATCAAGGAAAAGGTCGGCGGCAAGGTTACCGTGGTAAGCGTGGCTCCGGAGGACGCGGAAGAGATGCTCAGGGAGAGCCTTGCCCGGGGAGCGGATGAAGCGTTCCATCTGTGGGACGATGCCTTCGAGGGCTCGGACGGTTTTGCCGTTGCGACGATTCTTGCCAAGTTCATCAAGGACCGCCCCTTTGATCTTATCCTCACCGGGACCCTTGCGGACGATGACTGCAGCGGCCAGGTGGGAGGCATGCTCGCCGCAATGCTGGGCGTCCCGGGTGCGGTTCTCGTGTCGGCAATCGAGGTTGAGGACGGAAAGGTCAAGTTCAGGAAGGAACTGGAAGGCGGACTGTACGAAGCAGTCGAAATGGACTTACCGGCACAGCTTTCCGTTGCCACGGGATTGAACGAGCCCCGCTTCGTCTCCATCCGCGCGGTGCGTAAGGTTGCGTCGGTGGAGATTCCAGTACTCGATATGGAGGAACTGGGTCTGGAAGAGTCCCAGGTGGGGTCCGCAGGATCCAGGATCGAGGTCGAGGAAGTTGCCATGCCGCCGGAAGGCGAAGGCGCGGAAATCATCGGCGGCAGAGCCGAGGAAGCGGCCGCCAGGCTTGCCGAGATCTTGAAGGAAAAAGGGGGTATTGGATGATGACACAGATATTCGTCCTGGCCGAACATCGCCGACAGAAGCTCCGAGATGCCACATGGGAAGCCGTGGAAGCGGGCCGTAAGCTGGCCGCGGATTTATGTGCCGGCCTCACCTGCATACTCTTGGCGGGCAATGGCGACGGCATGGCCGCTGAATTGGCTAAGGAATGCCCCAAGGTCCTTGTCGTGGAAGATCCCCAATTCGAGACCTCTAATTCGGATGCGGCCGTAAAGACCCTTGCCGCCATCCTGCAGGACAAAGCCCCGTTTATGTTGATTATGGCAAACTCCAACTCGGTCATGGATCTTGCACCAGGCCTGTCGGTGGCGCTCGATGCCGCTCTGGCCGTCGACTGCTTTGGGTTCGAGGTCCGGGACGGTAAACCCTTGGCCTTCCGGCAGATGTACAGTTACAAGGTGAATGCCAAGGTCTCCTTCAAGGACGCAGAGAAGATCGTCGTTACGCTGCGAGGCGGGGCCTTTTCATTCACGCCGACCGGATCGGCGGGCGGCGCCGTGGAGAAGATCGCGTCTCCGACCGCGGGCGAGGCTCCCCGCAAGAGATTCCTCAACTACCTGGAAGCGGAAAAGGGTGATGTGGACATCGCGTCTGCGGATATCATCGTTTCCTTGGGCCGCGGCATCGGCGACGAGCCGGACATGGAGATCTTCGAGTCCTTGGCAGACGCCATGGGCGGTGTGTTGGCCTGTTCGAGGCCCATCGTGGACAAGAACCTGCTGCCCAAGTACCACCAGGTGGGGACTTCCGGGGTGGAGGTCAAACCCAAGGTTTACCTTGCGCTGGGCATCAGCGGCGCATTCCAGCACGTGGGCGGCATCAAGGGGTCACCGCTCATCGTTGCCGTGAACAAGGATGCCCGGGCACCGATCTTCCGAGTGGCCCAGTACGGTATCGTGGGCGATCTCAATGAGGTGGTTCCGGCTCTGGAGGAGAAGATCAAGGAGATCAAAGGGTAGGGCAACCCGACCCCGCATTCCTTGGGGTTGGAAAGAGAAGAACTAACCACAAAGTCACCAAGACACCAAGAGGTCGTACGGCTGAGTATGGGCGGGTTTTTGACCCGCCCCCACAGCTGAACCGTCTATTGCCGGAATGGCGATCCACATGTGTGACTCAGTGTTTGCCGCAACGAACGGATCGGCCTTGCCCATACGAACCTCCCATCATATAATACCCCCATTGCACCCTGTCCTGATGAGAGCGTCATGCAGCGGATCACCCTCAAACCATTCGGCCCGATCAAGGACGTGGAAATCGACGTCAATGATCTGATGATCTTCATCGGTCCCCAAGCAAGCGGTAAGAGCACAATCAGCAAGGTAATTCATTTCTTCAAGTCACTTAGGTACGATCTATTCCCTTACGTTCTCGAGGCTGCCGAACAAGGCGCCACTGAGGAGCCCCTTGAAGGCTTTGCCGATTTGGTGTCCAAGAGGTTCCTGGAGACCTGCGTACCGACCCGGCGTAATTGGAGATTCTTCTGCTCGTACGATTACGGGAATGGAGCCGTGCTCTCCATCAAGAAAGAATTGGGTTACGTGATCCCGGAGTTCAGCGACGAGTTCAAGAAACGATTCTTCAGTATTTGGGATCAGGCCCGGGAGTATTGCAAGAAACCCGGGGCCGCCACTTCCAAGAATCTGCCGACGGACGATTGGTTCGGCGCCTATTTGCGGCACTGGGCTTTCATCGAGGCACTCAACCCCCGCCCAAGAGATTGGTTCAACGACCGGCGCGAGTACGTGTTCATCCCGGCGACGAGAGGCGTACTGGCAACCCTGTCCAATCAATTACAGAGCCTCGACATGGAGAAGCTCGACTGCCTCACACGAACCTTCATCGACAAAATCAGTTACATACGGCACAGGGTGCGCGAGTTGGGTCTGAGAGAGTTGGTCCGATTTGAAAAGATGGTCTTCGGGCCCAAGAAGGTCCACAGCACGTATCTGACCCTTGCCGAGAAGCTGATCGACAGCATTTTGAAGGCACGATACAGGCAAGACAGTTACGGAGAGGACCTCTCATTCGGCCGCTGGACCAGCGATCGCATCGGAATCGACTATGCTTCTTCCGGCCAGCAAGAGGCAGTCTGGATCCTTCTGTTGATATTTCTCCTCATTCTCGACAGGGAAACGGCTTCCATCGTCATCGAAGAGCCTGAGGCACACCTCCACTCCGAGGCGCAGTTGGACCTGGTTCATTTGATTGCGCTATTCTGCAATGTGTCGGAGAACCAGGCCATACTAACAACGCACAGTCCGTATGTATTGAGCTCGTTGAACAACCTGTTCTACGCTCACCGAGTCGGCAGGAACAACTCCAGTACCACCGGTCGGATCGTCAACCGCAAACTCTGGCTGGACCCCGCTCGTACCGACGCGTATTTCGTCAGTGACGGTATGCTGGTCCCCATCAAGGATAAGGACACCGGTTTCATCAAGTCTGAAATGGTGGACAGTGCTTCCGAGACAATCAACCGCACGTATGAGCAGTTGTTCGATTTGGATAAGACCTGATGGGATATTAGCGGATACGTGATCACTACGTACTGAATGCGTACGAACAAATCCCGCTTTTGAAGATTGCCCGCGATTGGTGTTCCAGTGCGCATACCCACGTCCGGTTGGCTTGACATTCCGGTCTTGTCGGAACAGACTGGGCAAAAGGGGGTGACGAACGTGGACATGGCCAGTATCTCTGAAGCAGATACTCATTTTTCGGCTCTCTTGGAGAGGGTGCCGGCCGGCGAGGAAGTGATCATCGGGATGCAAGGCAAGCCCGTTGCCAAACTGGTCCCCTACCATCGAGGCCATGAACCGCGGCAGCCGGGTGCCTTGAGAGGCAAAATCATAATCCGCGAAGATTTCGACGAACTACCCAACGATATAGCCGAAGCCTTCGGAGTTCTGCGGCCATGAAGCTGTTGTTGGATACGCACGCTCTCCTTTGGTGGCTTGCAGATGATCCCTCGTTGCCGGGCACGGCACGCTCGTTGGTTGCCAACAGCGACAATCTAGTATTTCCTAGTGCAGCTGTCGTCTGGGAAATCCGCATCAAACAAGCCTTGGGTAAACTTGAAATCCCCGCTGACTTTCATGGGGTTCTCGGCAGACAGCCCTTCACTGAATTGCCGATATCCGTAGAGCACGCCCACGCGATAGCCGATCTACCGATGCACCATCGCGATCCTTTCGATAGAATTCTGGTGGCCCAGGCCAAATTGGAAAGAATGACGATTGTGACGCGCGATCCTGTTTTCAAGAAGTACGGAGTTCACGTCATCATCTCATGACCCTGCCTCGTTTCTCCCATCGTCCGTTGCCGGCCGTGCTCTGCTGTCTGTTCGTGTCGGTACCGTTTCTTGTTACTCAGTATCCGCCCATCACCGACTTACCGCAGCAATCCGCGCAGATCCGGCTTTTTCTGGAGACGATCCGGAACCCCGAGGGCTCTCCGTATCGCATTCAGTGGTTCACGCCGTACAGCCTGTCGTACCTTGTGCTGGGGGCCTCGTGGGCACTGTCCGGACCGGGGAGTGCCGGCCGCATGGCCATGCTGGCCATTGTGCTGCTCTGGATCGCGGCCATTCACCTTACGGCACACCACCGCAAGCGGTCGTCCGCGTCCGCGACCCTGGCCTGCCTGTTCGTGATCAACCACACCATGTACTGGGGATTCTACAGCTTTGCCATCGGTTTCCCGTCGTTCCTCCTGTGGTTAACAGTCATATCGGACTTACGTGAACGAAAGCCCTCCCTGCGAGACGCGGCACTGCTGTTGGGCATCGGCTTGTTGCTCTACGTGAGCCATGTCCTGTGGTTCATCGCCGGCATTGCGTGGCTTCTGTTGAGCAGCCTCATACTACACCGTGACCCCAAGGCTGCGATCCTTATGATCGGCCGGCTGAGCCCTCTTATCGTCGCCGTCGGGTTATGGTATCCCATGTTTTCCACATCCTCGATGTCCACCCCTGCCCTGTGGGTCTCGACGCCGTTTTCGCGATTGACGCTCTCGTGGCTCGGTGATGCTGCCCTCGGGGGGATCCGCGGGCCTGCCGTTCCCGTTATCTTTTGCGCGGCATGGGCATGGATTGCGGTGGGGATGGTTCAGAACCGAAGCGACCTCAGATCTGCCATGGATTGGGGTCTCTTCGCGGCGGCATGCATGTTCTTTGTCATTGCACTTGTCCTGCCGGACAAGTTCATGAACACCATCCGCCTTGGGGAGAGGTGGATGCCGGCGGCAATGATTCTGTTGGTCTTGGCTGCTCCCGCACCAGTGCTCAGGCCTGTCCTCCGGCGTGCTGCGGCATTGGCCGCGGTGGCGGGACTGTGCGCGGTGATTACGCTGACGTGGCTCAGCTTCCAGAAGAGGGAACTCAGTGGAATGCAGGATGCACTGAACGCTCTCCCTCGGAAGCCGAGCGTCCTGGGGCTCTCCTTCGTCCAAGAGAGCGAGTTCATCACCGGGTATCCGTTCATCCAGATGTTCGCGTATTCCCAGGTGCTGAAAGGAGGAACGCTGAACTTCTCCTTCGCGGAGTTTTCCCCGTGCCTGGTGGTATACAAGACTCGGTTCAGGCCTCCCTGGACCGGCGGCCTGGAGTGGTTCCCCCGCCGCATCCGGTCCACCGACCTGGATTACTTCGATTTCGCGCTGATCAACGCCACTGAACGCGAACACCAATTCTGGAGCAAGCAGCCCAGGTTGACGCCCGTCACTGCGAACGGACGGTGGCGCCTCTATCGGATTTCCCCGACACCAGACGCTCCATAAGGGAGAGTCCGAGAGCATGCGAGGGCCTAAGCAATTCTGGAATCGGGGGACATAATACTCATATTATATGGGTGACCACGCACCATTGAAATCAGCTTCTGTCCCCCGATTGCGCCGGCCCGAATACGCCCTTGCGCTGCACGCTTACCAAGAGACTCCGTTTCAGCTCCTTCAGGTGATGGGACGCGAGGGGTTGAGACGGATTCATTTCTTCCACTATCCTGGAGACAGTCTTTTTTTCCGTTGCATAGCGACAAAAGGATTCGGAGTCGGTTCGCATCCGACAGGCTATTGGCGACAGAAGCCACGATTCCGATCCGGGTCCACTGGTGTCTGTTGTTCTTTCACCGGCAAAGGAGAATTCTACGCGGACCCGAAAATTGTCTTGACAAGGAACCCCCGTGTTTGTAGTATTTAAGCAGAAGCTTAAACAAGGGAAGTCACATAATGTGCCACAAGGAAGCCGAACTGTTCAAAGTCCTCGGCGTCGAGTCCCGGATCAGGATCATCGATCTCCTCAAGCAGAGGGGACCCATGGGCGTCAATGAGATGGCACAGATATTGGCCATTACTCCTTCAGCGGTATCTCAACATCTCAAGATTCTTAAACATGCCGGTCTGGTTCGTAGTCAGCGAAAAGGCTACTGGATACCCTACGAGATTGATCAGGACGCGCTGGAACAGTGCGGAGAAGTCATCTCCAACGTGTGCCGATGCGGTTGTGGAGGGAGTTGTCGGATGGAAGATCAGGCTGGGGGTGCGGACGTCAAGTCAAAGGAAGAAGAATGGGAGTCCCTACGGCGGCTCGAGCAGGAACTTGAGGACGAGTTGCACAAGGTGAGGAGCCGGCTGGAAAATCTGCGAGAAGAGACATAGGTCTCTTTTTTTGAACGGTACTTTAGTAGATACTTAGTTACTTAGTTACTTACAACCCCGAGGGAGGTAGTCATGGAAGCAAAATCGTACTCCGTTGATGAATCTCAGGAAATCAAGAATCTCGCCGAGCAGATCGCAAAGGAACGAATAGCGCCGCGCTCTACGGAAAGAGATGTCAACGGCGAGTTCCCCAGAGACTGCTTGACGAATCTCGGCGAAGCGGGGCTCATGGGTGCAATCATTTCCGAGGCTCAGGGAGGCTCGGGAATCGGACGGCCGGTCTTCGC
>JAZDHD010000268.1:0-9982 GCA_043806215.1 Pseudomonadota bacterium
CAAGATCCTGCTCCAATGTTTTCAATGCCTTCGATACGGTCGAAAGGCTCATTGGCTTCTTGTCCCATCGTTCCACCAACATGTTTCTTCGGTTTATCTCCGAAAGGATCTCTTGAACCCTTTCGTAGGCCGGTCGGACAAGGAACGCCCTTCCAACCATTGAGCTGTTCTTTCGGTAGATGTTCTTGATCGGCGCTGAAGACGGAAAAGGGTTCTTCTTGCCGCTTCGGAATACGGCAAAACCTTCCGGCAAGGTTACCACTCCGTTGCCCACTAGATCTATACCGCTGGTTCCTTCCTGTTCCAGTTCCTGCAACTGCTTCTCGCTCAGAAAGGGCAGCATGAGCATAGGCTGATAGCCCTGGGGAATAGAGGCTGCCTTCAGGAAGTTGAGGCTGTCTTGAAATGCCTTGGGCGTTGATAGAGATCTACATTCGACAGCGAACCTGGCAGTCCGGTCTCGCCATGAAGCCTCAAGGTAGGCGTCAAATTGAGTTTTCTTGTCTTCCGAGCGAGGCTCTTCGAGAACCCTAAAAACCAACGGAGGCAAGGATAGACTACCTCTTTCGAGTTCCGCGATCATTTCCTTCTTAGTCGGCATTTTCCTGATTCCGATTAGTTTCCTGGTTAAGAAAATAGCCTTTTTTAGGAAAACCTGCAAGCACCAGAATCAGTCAATGTCCACAATTGCTCGAAGTTGTCAGGATGGAGGAAAAATGTTCTCATGTGAACCTCAGAGTCCAACTGGTATTCGATGCCGAGTCCGAAGCGTTTCGACGACATGAGCGCACCGGCAGACCGTTAGGAGATAATGACTTCATAGCCGGGTTGGAGTCTGCCTTGGGCAGGTCGATACGGCGCCGAAAACCCTGCCCGAAAGGCTTGCCGAACGTTCCACCAGACTAAGTATGGTGTCCCGAGGAATCCATTCCAGCCAAGGGATTGTCTTCCGCGATGAAGACAGCTATGTCAGTGAGATCCAGCCGAGCTGATGGGGACCAGATCAGCTTGTAAGCCATTCGGCGAATTCCTCTTTCACATCGTGATGCGCAATTCCTTTTCCCTCATCGATCTCTCGAAGACCTTTCCGCATGCCTGCGACGAAATTGATGCGTTCTTGGATATCAGCCCAGGTAGCATCTTCGGGGAGCTGCCGAATGGTCTCCATGGCGATTTGCTTGATAGTCATTCCGTTACCTCAGCTGATGTGGGCGGCCGTTAGTGAGGGAAGTGTGATCCTTTGCCATTTCTTATCCATCTCGCACATGGGACACCCTATCCGACTCATTGAACGGGAGTGTTGAGCCCACTGCGCAGGATATCAACCACCGCCTCGATGATAGTTCTGAAGGAAGCGGCATTTAAGACTGCCACTTGCGATACCATAAGATCTTGATTGGCAGTGAAGAGCTTCCCTGGTCGAGCGTAGCTCGTCACACGAAGAGAACCTGATACAAAACTATCGTTGGTCATTTCAACCGCATGTACATCCCCGTAGGGATTACTGGTGACCTGACACAGAATCCAGTCACCTCGGCCGGAGTCGGCGAGAACAACCGCGGGTCTTAGCTTCGCGTGAGACAAATCCGAAAAGGGAAAAGGCACGAGCACTACCGCTCCGGCTGTAGGTGCGACCACGCAGCGTCCTCCTCTGAGCGATTCCAGTCTCTGGCCAGCGCCGGTTCGCTCAAAAGAGCCGTTTCGTTCACCGAAACAGATGGCGCATCTTCCAGGATGGTAACGAGGGCCTTGCGCACAGCCGGCAGTTTCACAGGCTCTAGGAGTCTGACATTCCCTTGTTCGTCAATGGTGGCTTCGACGGTCCGAATCATATCTATAGTTTCGCGATTCTTGTATGGTCGATCCCGCGCGTATTGCGCGTTTGTTTGATTTTTGTGGCCCTATGCAGATCTCTCTTCCTATTCTCACTTCTCCAGAATCATGGAGACCAGCGTCCCACGGAATTGCCGGAAATGAGGACTCCCGTGTCACGCGTCAAGGCCCCCGGAACTGTCCCTTGAATCGTCCACATCCTCCGTCTCTTCAAGGAAACGGTGGGGATCGATCTCTCCTGTTTGGCATGCTGCGAGGAAGGCGTCCACTTCTTCGGCAAGTTTGCGGAAGTGAATCACCGTCTCCTCCCGGTTGCTGATCATAAGCGCTGCGCTTTGCTTGAGCCAATCGCGCAGTGAATCTATCGCGTCCGGATACTTCACAGCCATCCGCGCGTAATCACGAAAGAGCAGCTTGTATTCCCTTATCTCTAACTCATCCGGCGTTTCATCTTCCATGGCTCCCTGGACCTCGGCTTATATTGAACGACCATGACCTGAGAATACCACGAAACCGAAAATCACTCCATCAGCTTCAAGTGATAGGTGAAGTGAGAGGAGTTCTATGTCGAGATGTTCAAAGGTGGCTCCCAGGGGGTACGGGGGACGTCGTCCGGTGAGGGTTTCAAGGATCACGGCGGAAACCATATGGCCGGGGCTGACATCGCACCCTTCCGTAGGGCACATCCGGTTGACCGTCTCAACTATGCCGGGCTTATTGACATACGCGGCGATAATGGGTAGAAATTTCGCGTCGGTGACACACAATTATTGAAGGGAAGACCTATTGACCGGCCGGTGGAGAAAGAGAGACAAGAGGCGCTTTCCGTCGGTTGCCGGCGATATGGAAAAAGCCGAACGCTGTCTTAAGGTGATTTCAAACGAATTCGACCGCCTTGAAGAATAGGTCGACGCTGGCGATTGGCCGGCCGGCGAACCGTTATGAGGTTCGCCTAAAACCCTATTCAAGACCATGCGCCTCGGCCCATTCCAGCACATCGATGGGGCTGTGGAGTAGTTTTACCCCTGCTTTTTGCATGGCTTCGCACTTGGCATCGAATGTGCCGGCCGACCCTCTGACAATGGCTCCGGCATGTCCCATCCGTTTTCCCTCCGGACTGAATCTGCCGGCTATATAAGCGGCCACGGGCTTTCTCATATGGTCCCGGATGAATTCCGCGGCTTTCTCTTCCTGCTCTCCCCCGACTTCCCCGACAATGATCACCGCGTCGGTTTCCTCGTCGGCCTCAAACAGGCCAAGGATATCCGCCAGGTTGGTGAGCACCACCGGATCCGCTCCCATCCCCACAACCGCGCTCTGGCCGATACTTTTTTCCGAAAGAATGCCGGCGAATTCATAGGACAGGGTCCCGCTTCGCGATATGATTCCCACTCTTCCCGGAGCAAAGAGGGAAGCCGGCATGATCCCCATCTTGCCCTTGCCCGGAACGAGAATTCCCGGCGTGGTGGGACCCAGTGCGACAACGCCGTTGTCCCTGACATGGGCCCGCATTTTTATCACGTCATGTACCGGTACATGCTCGGGCACGACGACGATAAATTTTACACCGGCGTCCGCGGTTTCATAAAATGCGTCGAGCACGAATGGGGCGGGAACGAAAAAGACCGAAGCATTGGCGCCCGTCTTGTCCACGGCTTCCTGCACGCTGTCGAAAACGGGCAGGCCCTCCACCGTGGTCCCGCCCTTGCCCGGCGTGACCCCGCCCACGACGCGGGTTCCGTATTCCAGCATCCAACGGGTCTGGGTCGATCCGATATTGCCGGTAATCCCCTGGACGAGAACCCGGGTTGAATCGTTTAAGAGAATACTCATGGCCCTTTTGCTCCATACTTTTAATTCCGGGTACCGGGTATTGGCTACGCCCCTTGAATACTGCGGACACCTTCACGCTTGTCATTGCGAGCCGTAGGGGTAGGCCCCCGTGCCTACCTTGGGCGGCCACAGGGGGCCGCCCCTACGAGAGGGCGTGGCAATCTCAGCCTTTCATGAAGCATTGAGATTGCTTCGTCGCAGGGCTCCTCGCAATGACAAAAACGACCGGTGGGATCGTTGAGGAACTGGGTTAGGATTACCGCGAAATTCAAAGAGCGTCACTATAGCGACGCCCGGTTTCCATCGGACGGTCAAGCCCGGTCGCCGACCAGTTCAACAAGCCGTTCCACCGCCTTTTCCGTGGCCACGTCGGTCACCACGTGGACGCCGCCGGATTCAAGCGTTTCCCAGGTTTCTTCCTGTCGGTTGCCCAGGGCCTTGGCGACGATGGGAATGTCCACCCCGTGCTCCTTGATATACCGCACGACCCCTTTGGCCCCCTCATGGATCGGGTTGATGCCGCCGTAAACATTGATGAAAAGGCCTTTGAGCCCTTGTTTGGCCATCACAAGATCCATGCATTTGTAAAGCAAGTCTTCCGTAATACCGCCTCCGGTCTCCAGAAAATTGGCGGGACGAAGCTTTTGACCGATGATGTCCATGCTGGCCATACCCAGGCCCGCGCCCGACGAGATGATGCCGATATCTCCGTCGAGGTCCACGTACGTGACGCCGATCTGTTTGCCTTTGCGTTCGAGGGGATTGTCCTTGCGGTCCGCCGCATCGGGAAGCTCATGGGCTACGCGTTTCAGGGCGGAGTTGTCCACCTCCAGGACCGCGTCCACGGCGCAGAGTTTTCCGTCCTCGAGCACGGCCAACGGATTGATCTCGACGATCATTCCCTCGAGTTGGGAGAATACCTTGTACAGGCGGACGAGCACATCCGCAAAAGAGAGCAGGAGGCGGTTTTTCAGGCCCAGTTTTCCCACGAGGCTTCTGGCCTGATACGGGTAAAAGCCGAATCGGGGATCCACCCGGAGCGAAACGATCCGGTCGGGTGTTTTTCCGGCCGCCTCCTCGATGTGAACGCCCCCCTCGATGCCGGCCACCACCACCGGTCTGCCGGAATAACCGTCCACGGTTACCGCCGCGTAGAGTTCATCGGCGATGTTCATCTTTTCGGCGACCATGACCATTCTCACCGGCAGCCCCTTGATCTCGGATTCGAGCATCTTTTGACTGAGCGCTTTCAACTCGCCGGAATTTACGGCTGTTCTCACGCCGCCGGCCAGGCCCCTTCCGCCCACCAGGACCTGGGCTTTCAATACTACGGGATACCCGATATTTTCCGCAATGGCCACGGCTTCAGAGGCTGTTCGGGCCACGCCGCGCCGGGGAACGCGTATGCCGGCCGATTCAAAAATATCCGCGCCTTCGTATTCATGAAGTCTCATGACCATTCCCTTTCAAAAGGTTCCTATGATCTTTGGGGTTTTCAAAAACCGCTTGACAAAAATCTGCCAAAATATAATTAAATATCTGATTACCAATTTAATTAAATTTTGGCAAGAATAAAAGACAACCTGCATGAACAAGGGTAGAGGCAAAAACGTAGGCCTGGAGGATATGAGCCACAAGGCGTTCAACGACATCCGGCGCATGCTCTACCATAAAGAGTTGGTCCCGGGCCAGAAAATCGTGTACCGGGAACTCAAGGAAAAACTGAGCATGAGCCCAACTCCGATCATCCAGGCGCTCAAATGGCTTGAAATTCAGGGCCTTGTGTACCGAAAACCCAATTCCGGTTATTACATCGCTCCGTGCACCCTGGAAGAGCTCGAGGAGCTTTTCGATCTTCGCCAACTGATCGAGCCGTCCCTGGTTCCGGCGGCGGTGGAAAATCTTGACGAAGACGGTTTAAAGGAGCTCGAATCGTCCCTTGAGGCATACCGGTCTCTGGAAACTAACACGTACGTGAAAGAAAGGTTGTTCAGAAACAGGGAATTTCACCTGACCCTTGCCTCGCTGTCGAAAAAGCGGAACCAGATTCGAATTCTGGAAAACATTTTCGATCTGCTTCTTCTGAAATACGGAGGCAATTACCTGCCCATCCCGTCGCTCAAGTCCGTGAACAAGGAGCATAAAAAGATTTTTGAATACGTCTCGGCGCGAAAACCGAAGGAAGCCCGGAAACTTCTTTCAAAGCATACGGCCAACGTCCGTGAGCAGGTGGTCACGAGTTACCGGCGGATGCTTGAGGAGAAAGAGAGGGCGGAATTTTAAGGACTCAAAGGACTGAGGGACGCCGGTCCCATCCCGCGTCCCGCGGGATAGGGGCGCACCTGCGTATGCGCCCAAATGCGGGCGGACACATGGGTCCGCCCCTACCGTAGCCCGGGCCTCCGTGCCCGGAACGCTCTGGTTCCAGTTCTCAGACTCGGTAACAGGAGCAGAATGTGCGACCGTATTTAGGAAACGGGGCACCAAGGACGGAAGGAATGAAACATTTTCATGATGATAAGGAGGAGAACTAGTGGGACTGAAAACCAGGGTGGAATACATCGAATCTTTGCGGGAGATGAATCCCACTGTGTATATGTTCGGCGAGAGAGTGGGGAGTGTTGTGGACAATCCCCGGCTCAGGGCCGGCATCGAAGCCACCGCAGCCACCTATGAACTGGCTGAATTGGACGAGTACAGGGATCTCGTCGTCACCGAGAGCCCGCTGGTGACCGGACCGGTCAACAGGTTCACGTTGCCCCCCGGTTCCATCGAGGACCTGGTGGCGAGGGTCAAGGTCAACCGGACCCTGGGAAGCCGGGTGGGAACCTGCCACCAGCGCTGCACGGGCTTGGATTGTCTTTCCGCCCTTTCCATCGTAACGTATGATATCGATCAGAAATACGGGACTTCCTACCATCAGAATTTCACCGAGTTCGTCAAAAACATGCAGGAACACGATCTTACGGGAAACGCCGGCGTAACCGACGTCAAGGGAGACCGCTCTCTGGGACCCAAGGATCAGGCGGACGAGGATATGTATCTGCGCGTGGTGGAGCGGCGGGACGACGGCATCGTGGTCAGGGGCGCCAAGGCCCACCAGACGGGTTCTCTTTCTTCCCATGAGATCATCGTTCTTCCAACCCGGGCTTTAAGACCGGGAGAAGAGGATTACGCCGTATCCTTTGCCATCCCCTCGGATACCCCGGGACTGATTCACGTGGTGGGAAGATCCAGCCTCGACACCCGCGAGCTGGACGGGTGCGATATCGGGAACGTTCGGTACTCCAAGTACTGTCCCACGCTCATTTTCGATAATGTTTTCGTGCCCAAGGAAAGGATTTTCATGTGCGGCGAAACCGAATTCGCCGTGGACATGGTGATCCGTTTCTCGTCCTTTCACCGGCAAAGCCACGGCGGGTGCAAATCTGGAAAGATCGACTGCATGATTGGAACGGCCCTGACCCTCATGGATTACAACGGAACCTCCCGGGCATCCCACTTGAAACAGAAGGTCATCGACATGATCCACAGGGCGGAGACCCTTTACGGGTGTTGCCTGGCGTCGTCCTATGAAGGGAAAAAAGAGGCGTCCGGCACCTATTTCATCGATACCGTCCTGGCCAATGCATCAAAGATCCATGAGGGCCGGGAGCTGGCAGAATCGATCCGGCTCATGATCGACATTGTCGGCGGATTCGTGGCCGACTTACCTTCGGACAAGGATCTGGAAAATCCGCAGATCGGTCCCCTGCTCAAGAAATATCTCAAGGCAAAGGACTCCGTGCCGGTGGAAAACCGGATCAAAATGTACCGGCTGGCCGAAAAACTGGCCATGGAAAGCGCGGACACGATCTCGGATATCCACGGCGGCGGTTCGCCCGAGGCCCACCGGGTCACTATTTTCCGTGAAACCGACATCAAGAGCAAGATAAAGGCGGCCAAACGGCTGGCGGGGATCGAGGATGATTGACGGAATTAATCCCGACCATTCCATGGAAAACCGGTATGACGTGCTCGTGATCGGGGCCGGCGTCGTCGGCAACGCCATCGCCCGTGAGCTTTCGCGCTATCGACTGAAAACCGCGGTGCTGGAAAAAGACGCGGATGTGGGCATGGGAACGAGCTCGCGCAACAGCGGGGTGATCCACTCGGGCATTCATTACCTGCCGGGTACTTTGCGCGCGCGTCTGAACGTTGCCGGCAACGATCTCATGACCGATCTGTGCCGGGACCTGAAAGTCCGGATCGAGTACCTGGGTAAACTGACCGTGGCCCAGGACGAGACGGATATCGAGACCCTTCACCGGTTGAAGGAACAAGGCGAAGCCAACGGCGTTCCGGGGCTGGAGATTTTCGACGCCCAAGCCATGAGAAACATACAGCCCGGCGTGGGCGGCATCGCCGCGCTGTTCTCCCCCACCACGGGAATTATCTGCCCCTACGGCCTGACCATCGCCCTGGCGGAAAACGCCCGGGAAAACGGGGTCGATTTTCACCTGGGTTGCCGGGTGGAAGAAATCGCGGCCAACGGGCAGGGCTTCACGGTAAAAACCTCCGGCGGCCGGACCTTTTCGTCGCGGGTGGTGGTCAACTCCGCCGGTCTCTATTCGGACCGGATCTGCAAGATGGTGGGAATCACCGAATATGCCATCTATCCCTGCCGCGGGGAGTACCTGATCCTGGACAAGAGGCTTGCCGGGAGCCTCAATGTGCTGGTTTACCCGGCCCCGAGAAAAGGCGGGGCCGGCCTGGGCATCCACCTTACCAACACGGTGGACGGGAACATCCTCATCGGCCCCAGCAACGAGTACGTGGACGAGGCGGACGACTATGCATGCACGGCCGATATCATCGCCACCCTGAAAAGAGAGGGGCACGAGCTGTTGCCCGGTCTTTCCACGTCGGATTTCATCCGTAACTTCTCCGGTTTGAGACCCAAGCAGACCCCGCCGGAGATCAAGGGATTCAAGGATTTCGTTATCGAATCCCGTGAAGATGTTCCCGGGTTCATCAACCTGGTAGGCATCGAAAGCCCGGGCCTGACCTGTTCGCCGGCCATCGCCCACATGGTGAGGGATATGGTGGGGGAAAAACTCCATATGGAGGAGAATCGGGATTTTAAATCGGAGCGCCCCGGGCGGGTGGGATTTTTCCATGAGCTGCCGCCCGAGGAAAAAGCGGATCTGGTGGCCCGTGATCCGGACTACGGAGAAATCGTCTGCCGGTGCGAGCAGATCACCAAGAAAGAGGTCCTCGACGCCATTGAAAACCCGTTGGGCGTCAAAACCATCGCGGCCGTCAAGTACCGCGCCAGGGCCATGATGGGACGGTGTCAGGGCGGGTTCTGCCTCCCCCGGATCGTGGAGATTCTGCAAAAGGATTTCGGCTTTCGGCCCGAGGATTACCTGTTGAGCGATCCGGGTTCATACCTTTTTTCGGGCCGTGTAAGAAACGGAAATTAAACGATGAACACATCGAAACATGACGTGGTGGTGATCGGCGGCGGCCCCGCCGGCCTTGCCGCCGCCATCTCCGCCAGAAGAAACGGATGCAAAAACGTGCTTCTGATCGAGCGGGACAAGCGGCTCGGCGGCATATTGAATCAGTGCATACATGACGGGTTCGGCCTTCACCGGTTCAAGGAAGCTCTCACCGGGCCGGAGTACGCCCAGCGCTTCATCGATGAATTCGAGGATCTGGGCATCGAATCCATGCGAAGCACCATCGTCCTCGACATGGACAAAGAGCGCAACCTGTATGTCAGTTCAAGAAAGAGTTTGGCGAAAATCCGGGCCGGCGCGGTTATTTTGGCCATGGGTTGCAGGGAGCGGCCCGCCGGCGCCATATCCATTCCCGGCACGCGACCCGCGGGTATTTATACGGCCGGCGCCGCCCAGAATTTCATCAATCTTCAGAATATCATGGTGGGAAAAAGGGCGGTCATTCTCGGGTCCGGCGATATCGGCATGATCATGGCCCGCAGAATGACCCTGGAGGGCGCGAAGGTGGAGGCCGTTTTCGAGATCCTCCCGTATGCCTCGGGCCTTGCCCGGAACATTCAGCAGTGTCTCGACGATTACGATATTCCCCTTTTCCTGTCCACTTCAGTTGTGGAGATTCACGGTAAGGAACGCGTCACCGGGGTGACCGTGGCCGGATTCGATCGGAATTTCCGGCCGGTACCGGGAACCGAGCGCCATGTGCCCTGCGACACCGTGCTTCTTTCCGTGGGACTGATCCCGGAAAACGAGCTGACCCGAGGGGCCGGCGTTTCCATGGCGCCCGTGACCGGCGGCCCCGGCGTGGATGACAC